>JAEXXY010000537.1 GCA_023451855.1 Actinomycetes bacterium | reverse complement strand
ACGTGGTGCCTGGCATGCGTGCTCCTCCGCGGGGACCGGGACACGCGGCGGGCGCTTCGGCGACGGTGCCGGTGTCCTGCAAGACTTGGACCGAGCGTGCTGCCCGCCATCGGGCGATCCGCTCGCTATGATTTCATCATACGGAAATCATTTCTCACAGACAGTACCCTCCTCGTGAGACACCCCAACCCGAGAGGCACCCCATGCCGGCACGCACGTCGATCTCCGGGGCCTCCTCGAGCGCCCGGTCCAGCGCGTCGTCGTCGGCGGACGGGGTCCGGGGTGCCAAGGCCTCGGGGGGCGTGCAGTCGCTCGACCGGGCGTTCACGATCCTCGAGACCATCGCCGACGCCGGCGGCGTCATCAGCCTCTCGCAGCTGGCCTCGGACACGAGGCTTCCCCTGCCGACGATCCACCGCCTGGTGCGCACGCTCGTCGACCTCGGCTACGTGCGTCAGGAACCCTCGCGCCAGTACTCCCTCGGCCCCCGGCTCATCCGGCTCGGCGAGCTGACCTCTCGTCGCCTCGCGGCCTGGGCCCGGCCCCACCTGGAGCAGGTCGTCGCCCAGGTCGGCGAGTCGGTCAACCTCGCGATGCTCGACGGCGACCAGATCGTCTACGTCGGGCACGTCATGCCCTCGCAGAACTCCATGCGGATGTTCACCGAGGTCGGTCGACGGGTCGACCCGCACACGACCGCCGTCGGCAAGGCGATCCTGGCCGGCGACGACGACGCCTCGGTGCGGGCTCTGCTCGCCCGCACCGGGATGGGCGCCCGTACCGTCCACACCATCACGAGCCCCGACGCCTTCGTCGACGAGCTCGGCGTGACCCGGCAGCGCGGCTATGCCCTCGACAACGAGGAGCAGGAGCTCGGCGTGCGGTGCGTCGCCGTCGCCGTGCCCGGCGACCACCGGCTCGCCCTGTCCATCTCCGGGCCGCAGCCGCGGATGGGCGACGCCGTCATCGACAAGGCGGTCGGACCGCTGCGGGCCGCGGCCGAGGCCGTCGCGGCCGAGCTCGACTCGCGCTCCTGACCACCGGCCGGCACCACTCGCCCGGGGTGACCGCCCCCACCCGGACCTCCGCCGCCCCGCCTGCCCACCCCCACTGACGCCCGCTCGAGCGGATCGTCCGAGGCCGGCGCAGATCATCCGGCCCGACGGATGTGCCACCGCGGCGTCTGACGCACGCTGGTGCCCGTCCGAACGGGTCAGCCGGACCCGTCGAGGACGTGCGAGGGGGTGCACGCATGACCGGTCCCGACATTTCGAGCCCTGCTCCGCAGACGCGTGTCTCGGTGGATGCCCGTCGGTTGTGGGGAGGCGGCCTCGCCACGGCGTGCGTGGCCGCGCTGCTCGCCGTCGCCGGCGTCCTCATCTGCCAGGACGTCCTGGATGTGCGGCTCGTCCGTCCCGCCCTGCTCCTCGACCTCGCCCACTCGTTCGCGTTCGACTACGCCGTGACCGCGTTCGTCCTGGCGGTCGTCGCGACGGGACTGGCCCACGCCCTGCTGCTGACCACCCCGAGACCGCGGACGTTCTTCGCCTGGATCGTGGGCCTGGCCACCGTCTGCGGGGTCGCGGCACCGTTCGCCTTCGACGTCGCGAGGTCGAGCCAGGTCGCGACGGCCGCCATCAACCTGGCACTGGGCATCTGCACCGGGTCGCTGCTCGGTGCCGTGATGTCACGGACCGCACGTGTCACCGCGGACGGGCGGGGATGAGGACCGACATCGTCGTGGGCTTCGACGGGAGCTCCGGTGCCGAGTCAGCCGTCGACTGGGCCGCCCGCGAGGCCGACATCCAGGGCGTCGTGCTCAGGATCGTGACGGCCGAGCCCTGGGTGCCCCTGTCCCACGGGGCGCCCGGCGCGGGTGCGGTGCCCCCCAGGGGCAACCACCACGCCGACAGCATCCTCGCCGGAGGCCTACTGCGTGCTGCGGAGGTGCTCGACGACGCTCACCTCGAGGCCGCCGTCATCCCGGGGTACGCGCCCGTCGCGCTGGTGCGCGAGTCGGGAGACGCTGCTCTGGTGGTGGTCGGGCACCGTGAGCACGGTCTCGCGCGTGAGTACGCCACGGGCTCGGTCGCCCTGTCCGTCGCGATGCACTCGAGGTGCGACGTCGTGGTCGTGCCTCCGGGAGACACCGTGACGGTCGGGCCGGACCGGCCGGTCGTCGTCGGGGTCGACGGCAGCGACGGCGCCAACCGGGCGGCCCGGCGAGCCGCGCAGATCGCCTCGGAGCGCGGGGCCGTCCTCATCCTCGTGCAGGCTTGGCTCGGGCGACGCGACGGGCGGAACGGCCCCCCGATCGGAGCGGGCGTCACGGCGGACGAGTTCACCTACTTCGAGGGCGTGGCAAACCACTCCCTCGAGGAGACGGCGAACCAGCTGGCCGCTCTCCACCACGGGCCCTCCAGCCAGCACCAGGTCGTGGAGACCCAACCGGTGGCAGCCCTGGTCGACGCCTGCCAGGGAGCGGGCCTGCTCGTCGTCGGGGGCCGCAGCCTCGGAGGGTTCCGCCGGATGGTCCTCGGCTCGGTCAGCCGTGCCGCCGTCCGCCGAGCGAAGGTCCCGATCCTCGTGGTCCGTGGCTGAGCCCCCTCCCCCGCGACACATCGCCATGCCAGGGCACGTCAGGGACTTGCGCCTCTACCCGCGAGATCCCGGCGGGCCCGACGCTGGGAGCACCATTCCCGAGCCCGCAGCCCCTCGATGCAGGCGGGCCGAACAAGGAGGCCGCGATGAAGGCGAACATCGGCGACCGCATCGTGCTCGCACCCGTGACGGTGGATGCGTCGATGCGCGACGGCGAGGTGCTCGAGACCCGAGGGCCCGGGGGCACCCCGCCCTTCCTCATCCGCTGGAGCGACGGTCACACCGGGTTGTTCTACCCGGGTCCCGGGGCAGTCCTCAGCCTCGGAGCCGGCGCTCCCGACGACCTCGTCGAACCGTCTCGGTCACAGCCCGTGTCGACGGCGGGAGCGACCCATGACGCCCCGGCTCGGCCCGCCGAGGCAGCGGTTCGCCGACGGGTGCACGACTGGCAGGTCCGCGTCACGATCTTCGAGAGCGACGATGAGACGCACGCGAATGTCGTTCTGCTGTCGGACTCCCCGGCTCACCTCACGGCCCGCGGCGAGAGCACCCGCGGCGCCGACGACCAGCCGGTGCCCGAGATCGGTGACGAGATCGCGGTCGCCCGGGCCCTGCGCCACCTCGCCGACCGGCTGATCGAGGTCGCCACCGGCGACATCGAGACGCTCACCGGGGAGCACGACGTCAGGGTTCGTGCGACCTGACCGTCCCCGCCACGTCCGGCGCGGACGCGTCTGACCCGGCGTCGGGGGCGTCGGGCGGGCGTCGGACGCCTCCTGAGGGGCGTCCTGCCGACACGTGGGTCAGGGGGCGACCCGCAGCCTGTTGCGGACGGCGGTAACCCCAGCGATCGCGGATGCGGCCTGGCCCACGAGGCGCGCCTCTTCGGGGCTGCGCACGGTGCCGGTCAGCTCGAGGACCGTGCCCACCGCCCCGACGTGGACGCGAGCGGCCGTGTCCTGTGCGCTCCGGACCAGCGCAGCCAGGATCGCGCCCGCCGCCTCGTCGGCGGTCGGTGACGTGTACGGCTCGATGTCGATCATGTCGACGACGGCCGTCACGCCCGGGGCGGACCTGACGGCGTCGTCCAGCGCGATGCGCTGCTCGGTCGAGCCCAGGCACCCGGTCAGGAGCACTCGGCTGCCGTGGACGACGAAGCGCACCGCGCCCTCGGGGATCGTGGCGTCCGCCGCCACGGCCTCGGCCACGGCCCGGACGACGTCGGCCTCGTCGTCGTTGTCCGGACGAGGCCGGACGACGAGCTCATCAGCGATCCTCCTCAGCCCGTCCGCGCGGAAGGCGGCCTGCAGGACGGCCTCCTTCTCGCGCTCCGACCCGACCTCTCCCGCGAGGACGATCGTCCCGTCGTCGACGCTGACCGCGATGCGGTCGGCCTCGACGCCGGGGGCGAAGCGCAGGTGCGCCGTGACGCGCAGCTCCAGGGCGTGGTCGGAGTCAGTCAGTTCCCGGGTCATGTCCCGATCCTGCGCCGGCTCCAGCACATCCGGCCGGGACCTAGGACCTACGGCCCGGGCCCGACCGGTGCCGGGGCCCGACAGTGGTGGCGTGGGCGTCCGCACCGAGCGCGACGCCCCTCCCTTGCCACCGAGGAGGCACTCATGGACGCACGGGCGTCGACGACGACCCGACCGGCCCCGATCGCGGTGGGCTACGACGGGTCCTCCGCTGCCGAGACCGCCCTCGAGTGGGCGGCCGCGGCCGCCGTGAGCCGGGCGTGCCGACTCGAGATCCTCATGGCGTTCGCCCCGGCCTCCGAGGGGATGCCGGCCCCGATCGGGCTGTCGTCGTCGGTCGTGCCGGGCCGGACTCGCCACGCCCCCGAGGCGATGGCCGAGGACGCGCGACGCCTGGCGGCGAAGGTCCTCACCGACGACGCTGTCGCGGTCACCCCGGTGCACGGTGCGGCCGCGCCCGCCCTGATCCGCGCCTCCGAGCGGGCCCAGATGCTCGTCGTGGGCAACCGCGGGCACGGAGCGCTCGGCTCGGCGCTGCTCGGGTCGGTGTCCTCGACGGTGGCCCGGCGCGCGCACTGCCCCGTGACCGTCGTGCGGGGGACGGTCGACGACACGGACCACCGACGCCCGGTCACCGTGGGGGTCGACTACCTCGAGCCCTCCCCCGCCGCCGTCCGGCTCGCTGCGGACTACGCGGCGCGGTGGTCGGTGCCG
>JAEXXY010000524.1 GCA_023451855.1 Actinomycetes bacterium | reverse complement strand
GTCGACCTTCTCGAGGACGGGCTTGGGGGCGCCGTCGACGAGGTCCTTGGCCTCCTTGAGGCCGAGGGAGGTCAGCGCGCGGACCTCCTTGATGACCTGGATCTTCTTGTCGCCGGCGGCGGTCAGGACGACGTCGAACGAGTCCTTCTCCTCCTCCTCGGCGGCGGCGGCGCCGCCACCGGCAGCGCCCGCGGCCGCAACGGCGAAGGGGGCGGCAGCGGTGACCTCGAAGGTCTCCTCGAACTGCTTCACGAACTCCGAGAGCTCGATGAGGGTCATCTCCTTGAAGG
Source organism: Actinomycetes bacterium (assembly GCA_023451855.1). Lineage (GTDB taxonomy): Bacteria > Actinomycetota > Actinomycetes > Actinomycetales > Dermatophilaceae > Monashia. Next base: position 5,178 of record JAEXXY010000524.1, on the reverse strand, counting down.
CGTCAAGGAGCTCGTCGGTGCTGAGCTTAGCCATGATGGCTTCCTTCCTGTTTCTTGCCGTGAGTGGCGATTTGGTGGATGAGCGACGCGTGGCGCGTCAGCTCTCGTCGCCACCCTCGGCGACGTCGGTCGTGGCCTCGTCGGCGGCAGCCGGCGCGGCGGGGCCCTGAGCCTCGACCTTCTGGCGCAGGGCGTCGACCACGCGGGCCGTCTGCGACAGAGGAGCGACGAACAGGTAGGCGGCCTTGTTGAGCGAGCCCTTCATGGCGCCCGCCAGCTTGGCGAGGAGAACCTCGCGGGACTCGAGGTCCGCGAGCTTCGTGATGTCCTCGGCGCTCAGCGGCTTGCCGTCGAGGACGCCAGCCTTGATCACGAGGAGCGGGTTTGCCTTGGCGAAGTCACGCAGGCCCTTGGCGGCCTCGACCGGGTCACCGGTGACGAAGGCGATCGCGGTCGGACCCTGGAGGTGGCCGTCGAAGGCCGTGATCCCGGCCTCCTTGGCGGCGATCTCCGTCAGCGTGTTCTTGACCACGGCGTAGGTGGCGTGCTCTCGGATCGAGTTGCGCAGCTGCGAGAGCTGCTTCACGGTCAGACCGCGGTACTCGGTGAGAACGGCCGCGCCGGACTCACGGAACCGGTCCGTGATCTCGGCGATGGCTGCCGTCTTCTCGGCGTTTGCCATCTGGGCCTCCTTCCCTTGCGTGGTGACGCCGGTCGGAGTCCGTAGGGCCTGCACGAAAAGAGCCCCGGCGCAGGGCGCTCGGGGCTCGGACGGGCACGCGATGGTGCCGTTCTCACTCGATCAGCCTGCGCTGGTTGCCCGCAACGTGCGGAACCTTCGGGAGTCGTGGTGGCCACGTCTCCAACCGGCGGTCATTGGTCGCGGACAAGACTACGGGCTGGGGCTCGCACGACCAAATCGAGGTGGCCCGACGCGGCGGGTCCGCCCCGGCATCCTCGCATTCGTGCGCGCGAGGACCTACCGTGACCCCCATGGTGACAGGCGGGCGAGGACGCCGGGCCGAGCACCCCGGGGCGCGGGCCATCCGGCGTCGACGTCTCTGGGCCGGCGCGGCGGTGGTGGTCTGCATCGCCGCCGACGTCTGGTCGGTGACGTGGGCGGGTGCCCGCGAGCCACAGAGACCCAGCGCCCTGTCGGTCGTGTCCGGTGTGGCGCTCGCGGCCGGTACCGGGCCCCTCGTGCACCTCGACGCCGTCGAGACGGTGCCCGACTCACCGTTGCTGCCGGGGCCTGAAGGGGTCGCCGACGGACGGCGCACGTCGTCGTCCACCACGCCGTCGTCCACCACGGCGTCGCCCACCCCGACGACGGTCGTCGAGAAGGGCGACGGACGCTTCACGCTGCTGCCGATCCCGACGGACGCCGTGCGCGAGCACGCCACGAGCGGACGCGTCGTGCGCTTCACCCTCGAGATCGAGGGCGGCCTCGGCGTCGACCGCGACGAGTACGCGCGGACCGTCGTGTCCACGCTCACCGACGCGCGTGGCTGGCAGGGGGTCGACCACGTGCGCTTCGTCGGACTGTCGCCGGCGCAGGTCGACAAGGGCGCCCGCCCCGACCTTCGCATCACCTTGGCCAGCCCCGACACGATCGACCGCCTGTGCGCCCCGCTCGAGACCCGCGGACAGGTCAGCTGCCACAACGCGGGCCGCGTCGCCCTCAACCTGCGGCGTTGGGTGCTCGGTGCCGAGGCCTACGGCAAGGACGTCGCGGGTTACCGCACCTACCTCGTCAACCACGAGGTCGGGCACGGCATCGGGCACGCGCACGCGTACTGCGGCGGCGCGGGCAAGGTCGCGCCGGTCATGATGCAGCAGACGTACGGCCTCAAGGGCTGCACGGCTTGGAACTGGCCGAGCCCGAAGCGCGCCTGAGGCGCCAGGCCGACTGTTCGGCCCGGCGCCTCGTTCGCCTCGGTGCGCCTCCAGCGCCTCGTCAGACGACGGCGCTGTAGCTGTAGCCGACTCGGACGATCGAGCCGGTCGGCAGCGACCCCAGAACGCGGTCGGTGACGACCTCAACCATGACGACCTCGATGGACTTCGCGGTGCGGGTGACCTTGTGGAGCGTCACCGTGCCGAGCCCCGGGACGGTGACGACGGTGTTGGGCGGTACCGCCGAGGTGATGCCCGGCAGGCCCTTGATGCCCAGCCCGACGAAGGAGCTGCGGTCGGCCAGGACCACGGGCCCACCCGGGCTCGACTGCGTGGCCGAGGTGTCGGCCACGATCGTGGCGGCGTTGACGAGGCCGGCGAGGAGGTTGGGACCCGAGATGCGGTCGACGACGCGCACGGTACGGCTGCTCGCGGTCACCGTGGCGTCAGCGGTGGTCGTGGTCGTGCCGGTCGTCACGACGCCCGGGACGGTGGCCGACGCGGCGTTGGCGGTCGAACCGCCGCCGGCGCACAGCGGATAGGCCAGGGCGGTCGGGCTGGAGACCACGCGGCCGTCGGCAGCGGTGGCGCTCGTGGCGAAGCCCCTGCCGCCCACGAGGCCGAGGATCGGCCTCGTCAGCGAGGAGCTGGAGACGCCGACGAGGACGTTCGACCCGATCGGGAGGTTGAGCGGGTTCTTGCCGCTGACGACGACCTGGAGCGCGACGGTCTGGACCCGCCACTCCGAACCGACCCACGACTTCGTCTGGCGGTTGAGGTAGACGGTGGCGTACGCCACGCCGTCGGAGCCGCGCAGGGACAGCGCGGTGTTGGGCGCCGGCGTCGCGCTCTGGGCACGCCCCGCGACGACGAGGCCGGTCAGCTCGGAGCGATTGCTGCCGGTGAAGGCGCTGGCGCTGTTGACGACGGCGGTGCTCGCCGAGGTGACGGCGCTGGAGCGCACGAGCCCGCCGAGCAGGTTGACGGCCCCGGTGCTCGCCGCGGTGCGACTGACCTTGAGCCCGTTCTCGACCGAGGACGACGTCGAGGTGGTGGTCGCGCCCACCGTGCCGAGCGGTGCGGCGTTCACCGCCGCCGCGCTGCCCTTGACCGTGCGCCCGAAGGACGTGGTGCAGCCGATGCCCGCATAGGCCACGGGGCCGGACTTCGCGGTGCTCCCCGCGAGGGCGTACGTGCCGTAGGCGTACGACTGGACGCCGACGTTCGGGAGGGTCGCGGCCCCGGCCGGGGCCGCGAGCTGGACGGACGACACGGCCAAGGCCGCCCCGACGAAAGCGGCCGAGGCCGCCCGGTGCATGGAACTCATGGATGTCTCCTGACTCGATGCCATGCCATCGATCCCCTGTGACCGATGCATCTGGTTAACGAGCCAGTAGCCAGCGGCGTTACGACCCCTATGTCCGGAATGTCAAGCACCCCAGCGGCGCGCCGTCCGCGCTTACCGGGACGCCCACGCGGCGTCGGCACCGGCGTCCGAGCCGGGAGACGGCGCTCGCCACCTGCTCCCGTGGGGGGAGCAGGTGGCGAGTTGGGGGCTGGGCCCGTCAGGGGGCCGGGTGCACCACCATGGCCGAGCCGCCGCCACGACGGGTCGGCTCGGCGGCCGCCTCGAACCGCCCGTGGCCGAGGCTGCGGATCGCCGTCACGGCACCGATCTCACCGGCGTTGACGAGGGTGTGTCCGAGCGCGGTCAGGCCGGCGGCTGCCGGGCCGGCCAGGAACGCCGGCTCGGCACCCTCCCCCGACGGGCTGTTGCGCGAGGAGAGGCGCGGCGCCGCGATCGCGTCGACAAGAGAGAGGTCACGGTCGAGGTAGCCGAGGATCGTCTGGGAGACCGACGTGATGATCGTGGCACCACCGGGCGAGCCGACCGCGAGGAACGGCGCACCGTCCTTCAGGACGATCGTCGGGCTCATCGACGAGCGCGGCCGCTTGCCCGGGCCCGGGAGGTTCGGGTCGCTCGCATCGCCCTGCGTCGGGGCGAAGTTGAAGTCGGTCAGCTCGTTGTTGAGCAGGAAGCCGTAGCCGGGCACGGTGATCCCCGAGCCGCCCGTCTGCTCGATGGTGAGGGTGTAGGACGCCACGTTCCCCCACCGATCCGCCGCCGTCAGGTGAGTGGTCGACTGCCCCTCGCTGGGCTGCGCCGACGCCGGTGCCGTGGCGCACGAGGTGTCGTAGGAGCCGTCGGGCACGCCCGGAGGTATGGGCCGCGGGGAGTAGGCCTGGGCCGGGTCGAAGAGGCAGGCGCGCTCGGCGGCGAAGTCTGGGTTGACGAGCTCGGACACCGGCACGTCCCGGACGTCACCGACGTACCGGTTGCGGTCGGCGAACGCCGTGGCCGACGCCTCCGAGAAGCGGTGGAGGTACTGGACGTCGTCGACGTCGCCGGTCGCCACTCCAGTGCGGCGCTCGTAGGCCTTCATGAGGTTGAGGATCTCCGCGACGGCGATGCCACCTGAGCTCGGCACCGGCATGCCGTAGACGTCGAGCCCCTCGTAGCGCGAGTGGATCGGCGCCTTGGTCAGGGCGCGGTAGGCCGCGAGGTCGCGCAGCGTCAGCTTCCCGCCCATGACCTCCTCGCCGGGCTTGGTGTGCGGGGCGTTGGACTCGCGCACGATCGCCTCACCGAGGCGCCCCCGGTAGAGGACGTCGACACCCTGGGTGCGCAGCGTCCGGTAGGCCTTGGCCATGTCGGGGTTGGTGAACGTCGAGCCGACCGCAGGCGGCTGGCCTCCGGGTAGGAACACCTGGGCCGTGGCGGGGAACCGCGAGAAGCGGCCCGCGTTCTGGGCGGTCTGGTCGTGGAAGGTCTGGTCGACGACGAAGCCCTTCGCCGCGAGGCGCTCGGCGGGTTTGAGAGCCGCGTTGAACGACAGGGTGCCGTAGTCGCGCAGCGCCTTGGCCCACAGGGCGGGGGTGCCCGGGACACCGACCGACAGGCCCGAGTTGACGGCCGTGTCGAACGGGTAGGGCTTGCCGGTGGCCGGGTCGATGAACGCCTTGTCGGTGAAGGACATCGGTGCCGTCTCGCGCCCGTCGATGGTGCTGACCCTCTTCGAGCGCGCGTCGTAGTACACGAGGAAGCCACCCCCGCCGATACCGGCGCTGTACGGCTCGGTGACCCCGAGCGCGGCCGCCGTGGCGACGGCGGCGTCGGCCGCGTTGCCGCCCCGGGCAAGCACGTCGATGCCGACCTGCGTGGCGTCGCGGTCGACCGAGCTGACCGCACCGCCCGAGCCCGTCATGACGGCGGTCTTCGGC
>JAEXXY010000507.1 GCA_023451855.1 Actinomycetes bacterium | reverse complement strand
CGCCTGAGCCGGTCGCTGTGCGGGTGCGGCGGGTCAGCCGACCCGGTCCCGCAGCCAGGCGATGTCGGCGGACTGGGCGTCGGTGCCGCCGGGCGTCTCGCACACGACGGGGGCCTTCGCGGCCCGCACCACGTCGGCGAGGGCGTCGCCATCGATGTGCCCGGAGCCGAAGTTGGTGTGGCGGTCGGCGCCGGAGTCGAACTCGTCGCGGGAGTCGTTGGCGTGGACGAGGTCGATGCGCCCGGTGATGGCCCGCACCTGGTCGACGACGCTGCCGAGGTCGTTGCCGCCGGCGTGCGCGTGGCAGGTGTCGAGGCAGAAACCGACGTTGTCGCTACCCGACGCCTGGCCGATGGCGTCCCAGAGCCGGGCGATGGCCTCGAGCCGCCGGGCCATGGCGTTGTCGCCGCCCGCGGTGTTCTCGATGAGGAGCGGCACGGGCAGGTCGAGGCCGTCGATGCACTTGCGCCAGTTGTCGAAGCCCTTGGCGGCGTCCTCGTCGGCCCCGAGGTGGCCACCGTGGACGATGACGCCCTTGGCGCCGATCTCGGCGGCCGCCGTCAGGTGCTGCTGGAGCAGCTTGCGACCGGGGATGCGGATGCGGTTGTTGAGGCTGGCGACGTTGATCGGGTACGGCGCGTGGACCCAGAGGTCGATGCCCGCGGCCGCGGCGTCGGCCTTGAGCGCCTCGGCCCCGCCGGCGTACCGGACGACCGGGCCCTTGTAGCTCTGCGGGTCGCCGAGGAACAGCTGCGAGAGCGACGCGCCGCGGGCCTTCGCCTCGGCGATCGGGTCCTCCTGGTCGACGTGCGCACCGATGTGTAGGGCCATTCCCCGAGCCTAGGCCGTGGCACCGACGGGGCGGATGTCACACCTCGCCCGTGGCGCGTGTCCACCCGTCGACGAACGTTCCCGACCACCCACAGGAGGACACGATGACCACCAGGATCCCGCCGAAGGAGATCACCGGGCCCTACGGCGCCCTCGTCAAGCGGTTCAGCACGAAGATGTTCGGCCGCGTGCCGGAGTCGCTCGGCGTCATGTGGCACCACCAGCCGCTGCTGCGGGCCAGCATGGGCCTCGGCCAGAAGATCCAGAAGGCGCACGAGTGCGACGAGAGCCTCAAGACCTACGCCCACATGGCCGTGGCGGCGATGCTCGGCTGCTCGTGGTGTCTCGACTTCAACTACTTCATGGCCTTCGACAAGGGCCTCGACCTCGACAAGGCCCGCGAGGTGCCGCGGTGGCGCGAGTCCGAGGTGTTCTCGCCGCTCGAGCGCGCGGTCATGGAGTACGCCGAGGCGATGAGCCAGACGCCGCCCGAGCCCTCGGACGAGCTCGTGGCCCGGCTGCTGGGCGACCTCGGCCCGGCCGGCCTCGTCGAGCTGACCACGGTGATCGGGTTCGCCAACCTCACGACCCGGTCGAACATCGCGCTCGGCATCGAGTCGGAGGGCTTCGCGGCCTCGTGCGGCCTGCCCCCGATGTCGCAGAAGGCCGTGTCGAAGTGACCGATCGGTGTTCGACGTGAGGGCATGACGACGACCACCGAGACCCAGACGGCCCACCCGGCCACCTCCGCCAGCACCTCCAGCACCGCCAGCACGCCGACGCGCCGCCAGTGGCTCGCGCTCGGCGTGCTGGCCCTGACCGCCCTGCTGCTGTCGCTCGACGTCAGCGTCCTCTACCTCGCGCTGCCCGAGCTGTCCGCCGACCTGGGTGCGAGCACGACCCAGCAGCTGTGGATGCTCGACATCTACAGCTTCGTCCTCGCCGGCTTCCTCGTGACGATGGGCGCCGTCGGCGACCGCATCGGCCGCAAGCGCCTCCTGCTCACGGGTGCCGTCGCCTTCGGCGTCGCCAGCGCATGCGCCGCCTACGCGAGCAGCCCCGGTCAGCTCATCTTCTGGCGCGCGGTCCTCGGCATCGCCGGCGCCACCCTGATGCCCTCGACGATGGGCCTCATCCGCACGGTCTTCACCGACGAGAAGCACCTGATGGCGGCCATCGGCATCTGGTACTCGTGCTTCATGGGCGGCATGGCCGTCGGCCCGCTCGTCGGTGGCGTGCTGCTCCAGCACTTCTGGTGGGGCTCGGCCTTCCTGCTCGGCGTGCCGTTCATGGTGCTGCTCGTCGTCGTCGGCCGACGCGTCCTGCCGGAGTCCGAGCGCCACGCCGGCACGAAGGTCGACGTCACGAGCTCGGTGCTGTCCCTCGCCACGACGCTGCCGGTCATCTACGGCTTCAAGGAGATCGCCCGCGGCGGCAACACGACCCTCGCCCTGCTGGCCGTGTCGGTGGGCCTCGCGACGGGTCTCGTCTTCGTCCGCCGCCAGCGGCGGATCGCCAACCCCCTCGTCGACCTCGCCCTCTTCCGCAGCCGCGCCTTCTCGGTGGCCCTGGCCGTCATGCTCGTCGGCGGCGTCGTCATGGCCGGGGTCTCCTTCCTCGGCTCGCAGTGGCTCCAGCTCGTCGCCGGCCTCTCGCCGCTGGGCGCGGGCCTCTGGATGCTCCCGGCCAACCTCGCGCTGCTGCTCGGCTCGTCGACCTCGGCCCGCATCGCCGGTCGCCTCGGCACCGCGCGCAGCATGGCGTCGGGCCTGCTCGTCTGCGCCGCCGGTCTCGTCCTCTACACCCAGGTGGGCGCCGCGGCAGGCCTTGGCCTGCTCGTCTTCGGGATGTGCCTGACCTCGTTCGGGATCATGGTCCCCTCGACCCTGACGATGGGCGTCATGATGCAGTCCGCGCCCCCGGCGCGCGCGGGCTCGGTGGCCTCGATGTCCGAGACGTCCGCGGAGTTCGGGATCGCCGTCGGCGTCGCCGGCCTCGGCTCGCTCGCGACGTTCGTCTACCGCGGCCGGCTGGCACCGTTCGCCGCCGACCACGCGTCGGGCGCCACGACGTCGGCGCTCGACTCCCTCGCCG
>JAEXXY010000475.1 GCA_023451855.1 Actinomycetes bacterium | reverse complement strand
CTCCGGACGGGTCGGCGGCCCAGACGTCCACGCCGACGCCGGCCTCCACGAGCACCGACGCGTCCACTCCGCCACCGTCGGCGCCCGCCGCCCCACCCGGCACCGTCACGATCACCGGCACGCCGCGGGTGGGCGCCACCCTGACCGCCGAGACCGACGGCTGGGACCCCGACCTGACGCTGACCTACCAGTGGACCGTCGACGGCGCCCCGCTCGCCGGCGCCACCGACCCGACGCTCCTCGTCCCGGCGTCGGCGCTCGGCAAGCAGGTCGCGGTGGTCGTCACGTCGCACCGCGGCGACACCACGGTCGACGAGGTGACGAGCGACCCTGTCGGACCGGTTGCCCCCGGCGTCTTCACCACCGCCCCGACGCCGACGGTCACCGGCACGTTGCGCGTCGGTCGGGTGCTCACCGCGGTGCCCGGCGCCTGGGCGCCCGCGGCGACGTTCACCTACCAGTGGCGGGTCAACGGTGCGGCAGTCAGCGGCGCCACCGGCCGCACGTACACGCCCGTCGCGGCCGACCGGACCAAGCGGGTCAGCGTCACCGTCACGGGGTCGAGGGACGGTTTCACGCCGGTGTCACGCACGTCAGCGCCGTCGGCCGTCATCGACTGGGGGGTGTTCGCCGCCGCCCCCGCACCGGTCGTCACCGGTACGCCGCAGATCGGCTCGTTCGTCCGCGTCGCCGCGGGCACGTGGTCACCGGGTGCGACGCTCAGCTACCAGTGGCGCATCGACGGCCGTGGCGTCGCGGGCGCCACCAAGGGGTGGCTCTACCTGGACGCCTCGCGGCTCGGTCACCGGGTGGACGTCGTCGTCACCGCCCGCCGCTCCGGCTTCCTCACGGCGGTGCGCACGAGTGCCGCGCGGGGGCCGATCACCCGGCCGTTCTCCGCCGCGCCGACCCCCCGCCTCGACGGATTCTTCCGGCGGGTCGGCTGGCCGGTCACCGTGAAGACCGGCACCTGGGGTCCCGCAGCCGCTGTCGCCGTGCAGTGGCGTCGCGACGGCGTCGCGATCCCCGGCGCCACCGGCCGGGCCTACCGCCCCACCACGGCCGACCTCGGCAAGCGCCTCACCGTCACCGTGACGGGCCGGCGATCCGGCTACACGACGACGGCCCGCACGAGTGCCGCCTCGCCTGCCATCGGGGCGGCTCCGTACGGCTTCACCAACTCCGGCACCCCCGCGACGCCGGCCGTCGCCGCCTACGCGCCGTCGGCGATCAAGCTGATGACCGACGCGCAGTGGGCGAAGGTGCGCGCCAACGGCGTCTGGCGCGACGGGTGCCCCGGGTACCGGACGTCGTTCCGACGCGTCGAGGTGCCCTACTGGGGCCTCGACGGCAAGACCCACCGGGGCTGGGTCAACGTCAACGCCGACGTCGCCTCGAGCACGGCCAAGATCTTCAACACCCTGTACGCCCAGAAGTTCCGGATGCACCGCGTCGAGGGTATCGAGATGTTCGGCGGGTGGGAGTGGCTCGGCTCCAAGGGCAACGCGTCGACCGCGCTCAACTGCCGCAAGCCCTCCGAGCAGAACTCGGCCAACTCGTCGTCGCCCCACGCCTGGGGTCGCGCCCTCGACTTCAACCCGGTGCAGAACCCGTACATCAACCCGCGCACCGGCACCTGGGACCCCAACGCCCCGGCGTCGGCGAGCGCGCAGGGAGCGGTCCGCTCCGGTGGCATCGCCTGGACGGTGCTGCGGTCCTACGACTGGATCTGGTCGGGCACCGACTCGTGGCGCGACTACATGCACTTCGACACCGGCTACCCGTCGCGTCCCAAGGCCGGCTACGTCGTGACGCCGGACGGTGACGAGCTGATGCACGGCAGCCTGGCCTGACGCATCAGGCGCCGAGCGACGCCCCGAGCCGGCCGAGCAGGTCGGCGAGGGTGCGTCGCTCCGACGCGTCGAGCACCGACAGCAGGCGCGCCTCGTTCGCCAGGTGCTCGGGCACGGCCCGGTCCATGAGCTCCCGGCCGGCGTCGGTGAGCGCGACGATGCGGCTGCGGCGGTCGCTGCTCGCGACCCGCCGCTCGACGAGGCCGGAGCCCTCGAGGCGGTCGATGCGTTTGGTCACGGCGCCGGAGGTGACCATCGTCTGCTCCATGAGCTCGGTCGGGGTCAGCTCGTAGGGCGCGCCGCTGCGTCGCAGGGTCGCGAGCACGTCGAAGTCGCCCTCGCCGAGGCCGAAGCCGTTGTAGACGCGGACGAGCTCGGCCGTCAGGGCGAGCGCGACGCGGTGGAGGCGCCCGATGACGAGGATCGGCGAAGCATCGAGGTCGGGGCGTTCGCGGGACCACTGGTCGACGACGTGCTGGGCATGGTCCGCCGGCCCCGACGGCGTCGGTGGCGTGGCTGGCGTCGGTGGCGTGGCTGGCGTCGGGGGCGTCCGTCGGCTCATGGGCCTGGACTATATCTTCCTCGGAAGGTAATTTACCTTCCATGGAAGGTAACAAGTCGTCGTGGGGCACGGTCGCCCTCACCGCTCTGCCCGCGGCGATCTGGGGCTCGACGTACGCGGTCACCCAGGAGTGGCTGCCGCCCGGTCGCCCCCTCTTCGCGGCCACGGTGCGGGCCCTGCCCGTCGGGCTGCTCATGCTGCTGTGGCTGCGCCGCCTGCCGCGCGGCGACTGGTGGTGGCGCGCGCTCGTGCTCGGCAGCCTCAACATCGGCTTCTTCTACGCGCTGCTCTTCGTCGCGGCCTACCGCCTGCCGAGCGGTCTCGGCGCGACGCTCGTGGCCACCGCACCTATCGTCACCATGGTCGTGGCGCGGATCCTGCTGGGGCAGAGGCCGACCCGCGTTGCAGTTGCCGCCGGTCTCGTCGGTCTCGTCGGCGTCGGGCTGCTCGTGCTGCGCAACGGGCTCGACCGTCCCATCGACGCAGTGGGCCTCGTTGCCGGCGTGCTGGCGGTCGTCTCGGCCTCGACCGGCTTCGTCCTGACCCGCCGCTGGGCGCCCCGCGACGACGTCGTCACCGTCACCGCCTGGCAGCTCATGGCCGGTGGCCTCGTGCTGCTGCCCCTCGCAGCGGTCGTCGAGGGCGCCCCGCCCGCGCTCGACCTCCCGGCCCTCGGGGCCCTCACCTACCTCGGCCTGCTCGGCAGCGGGCTCGCGTACGTGCTCTGGTTCCGGGGTCTGTCGCTGCTGGGTCCGACCAACGCCTCGATCATCGGTCTCGTCAACCCGGTCGTGGGCGTCTTGCTCGGCGTCCTGCTCCTCGGCGAGGAGTTCGGCACGGTCCACCTGGCCGGGATGGTGCTCGTCGTCGGCAGCGTCCTCGTCGCGCAGCAGCCGGTCCGCGACGCGCTCGGCC
>JAEXXY010000414.1 GCA_023451855.1 Actinomycetes bacterium | reverse complement strand
GTCACAGGGAAGGCCGGTCCCTCCACGGGGGCTCCGCCGCATCGCAACCGGGCCGCTCCTTCGTCGCCGAAGGAGCGGCCCGCCGTCTGTCCGGCGCCGATTCGTCGGCGACTCGGTGCCTGATCGTCGGCCCCTCGTCGACCGGTCTTCATCTCCCCGACGTCCGGCCGTCACCCGGACGGACGGCCCGTATGCTGCCCGCATGGCGACCGAACCCCTCGATTCCTCGGCTGAGCCCGCCCGCGTCACCATCGTCCTCGCGTCCGCCTCACCGGCCCGGCTCGAGACGCTGCGCCGCGCCGGCATCGACCCGGTCGTCGTCGTCAGCGGCGTCGACGAGGACCTCGCCGTCGCCGAGGGCACCGAGCGCTACGGGCCGCTGGAGCCGGCCGACATCGCGCTGCTGCTCGCCCGGGCCAAGGCGGAGGACGTCGCGGCCCGAACGGACCTGCCGGCGGTCGTGCTCGGCTGCGACTCGGTCCTCGAGCTCGACGGGGAGATGCACGGCAAGCCCGCTGACGCGGCCGAGGCCGTCGCGCGCTGGCACCGGATGCGGGGGCGCTCCGGGGTGCTGCACACCGGGCACTGGCTCGTCGACGACCACGAGGACGGCGGGGCGACCCTCGGAGCGACTGCTTCGACGACCGTGCACTTCGCCCGCCTGTCCGACGAGGAGATCGAGGCCTACGTCGCGACGGGCGAGCCGCTGACGGTGGCGGGCGCCTTCACCATCGACGGCCTGGGCGGCGCGTTCGTCACCGCCGTCGAGGGCGACCACCACAACGTCGTCGGGCTGTCCCTGCCGCTGCTGCGCGAGCTGCTCGCCGATGCCGGCATCGACTGGTTCGACGTCGTCGGTGCCGCCCGCGTCTCAGCGGCCGGTCAGGGGTAGAGGTCGTCGGTGAGGTTCTCGATGACGAGGTAGTTCTCGGTCCACCACCACATCTGCGCGAGGCCGGCGACGACGATGAGACCGAGGACCCAGTACCGGTACCGCGCGATGCGAGGCAGCTTGAGGAACCACGCGATGACGAGGGTCATCGGGAAGGCGAGCATCGCGTAGCGGATCCGGCTCGGCGTCGTGCTCGTGACCAGGAGGATGTAGGCCGGGTAGGCGCCGGCCCAGCCCCAGATCTCCGGGCCCCACCGCCACGAGTGGCGCGAGAGCATGAACCACGTGAAGGCCGCGACGCCGGCGATGCCGAGCACCTGGCCGAAGACGCCCCAGTAGTCGTAGAGCAGGTTCCACCAGAGGTAGAGCTTGACCTTGGTCTGGATGTTCCAGGCCAGCATCGTCTGGTTGTAGGCGTCGGGCGTCTCGGTCGCGATCGACACGATCGTCGGCCACAGCCAGGTCAGGGCGGCCGCATAGGCCGCGAGCGCGGCCATGAGCCACCGGAAGCGCACCGGGTGCGCCCCCTCGTCCTTCCTCCACCAGCGGACGGCGGCGTGCGCGAGGATGACCGGCACCATCGCGATGACGACGTTGCGGCTCAGCGACAGCACGAGCAGCGACAGGACGACCCAGGCGTACTGGCGACGGTGCAGGAGCCACAGCGTCGCCGTGACGCCGAGCAGGGCGGTCGACTCGGTGTAGGACGCGGAGAACGCGGGCGAGGCGATGTAGAAACACGTCGCCACGACGGCGACGATGGCCTCCCAGCGGCCGACGACCTCGTCGACGAGCTTGAAGAGCATGTGCATCGCGACGAAGCCGATGAGCGTCGAGAGCACCGGCGCGACAAGCACGAACGGCAGGCCGGTCACCTTCATGATGAGCCCGACCGTCATCGGGAACACCGGGAAGAAGGCCCAGGGGTTCATGTCGATGCCACCCCAGCCGGCACGCGGGAGCACCGAGGGGTAGCCGTGCTCGGCGATGACGCGGTACCACTGGCCGTCCCAGTTCGTCATCGCGACGAGGTAGCCGGGGTCGGCCGGGGACGGGTAGAAGATGCGGATGTTCTGGGTGCCGATCGGCAGCGGGATCTGGTAGCGGGCGAGGTAGGTGCCCGCGAAGAACACGACCACCCGCGACACCGCGTAGACGGTGAACGGGAACCAGACCGGGAACCGGCGCCAGAACGGCTGGCGCGACTCGCTCACCCGGTCGGGGTGCTCGAGCCGGTGACCGAGGCGCGACTCAGACCGGCGGGACGGAGCGTCGGCGGTCGCTGAAGTGACGGTCACGCCGGGAAGCATAGGCCAGGCGGTGGGTCAGCTCCGAGCGCAGTTCAGCGGCCTCGATGACGGCGTCGACGACGAGGTCGGCGGCGAGCCGCTCGATGTCGACGTCCTCCTCGTACTCCCGACGTCGTTCGGCGACGAAGGTCTCCTTGGCTTCCGGCCCCTGCTGCTGCTCGATCTCGGCGATCTTGTTCGCGTAGACGGCGTTGACGGCCGCCTCCGGGCCCATGACCGCGATCCGGGCCGTCGGCAGGGCAATCGTCGCGTCGGGCCCGAAGCCGGGGCCGCCCATGGCGTAGAGGCCGGCGCCGTAGGCCTTGCGGACGACGACGCAGAACTGCGGCACGGTCGCGGAGGACACGGCGCTGACCATCTTCGCGCCGTGGCGGATGATGCCGCCGCGCTCGACCTCGGAGCCGATCATGAACCCGGGCACGTCCGCGAGGTACACGAGCGGGATGTTGAAGGCGTCGCAGAGCCAGATGAACCGGGCTGCCTTGTCGGCGCTGTCGGTGAACAGGACGCCGCCCTTGACGAGCGCGTTGTTGGCGACGATGCCGACGGTCTCACCGCTGATGCGGCCGAAGCCGATGACGAGCTCGGCCGCCCAGAGCGGCTTCAGCTCGAAGAACGAGTCGTCGTCGACCAGGCCGTCGATGACGTCGTGGATGTCGAAGGGCACCGACTCGCGCTCGGGGACCGTGTGCTCGGTCAGCGGCTCGGACGGCTCCTCCGGGTGGTAGGTGGGTGGGGTGTCGCGCCACGTGCCCGGCACATAGGAGAAGTAGAGCTTGGCCAGCTCGATGGCCTCGACGTCGTCGTGGGCGAGCAGGTCGCCGACGCCGGAGACGCTGCAGTGCATCCGCGCACCGCCCATCTCCTCGAGGCTGACCTTCTCCCCGACGACCATCTCGGCCATCCGGGGGCTGCCGAGGTACATGGACGCGTTGCCCTCGACCATGATGATGAGGTCGCAGAAGCTGGGGATGTAGGCGCCGCCGGCCGCGCTCGGGCCGAAGAGGCAGCAGATCTGCGGCACCCTGCCCGAGAGCGCCACCTGGTTGTGGAAGATGCGTCCGGCACCGCGGCGGCCCGGGAACATCTCGACCTGGTCGGTGATCCGGGCCCCGGCCGAGTCGACGAACCAGAAGACGGGCAGCTCCTCGCGCAGGGCCATCTCGGTCGCGCGCACGATCTTCTCGACGGTGCGCGCGCCCCACGAGCCGGCCTTGACGGTCGGGTCGTTGGCGATGACGATCGCCGGCCGGCCGTCGACGGTGCCGCGTCCGGTGACGACGCCGTCGGCGGGCAGGCCCGGCTGGAGGGCGTTGGCGTACCGGCCGTCCTCGACGAAGCTGCCCTCGTCGAAGAGCAGCGCGATGCGGTCGCGGACGTAGATCTTGCCCTGGCTGTCGAGCTTGGCCTTGGCCTTCTCCGGCGGCAGCGCGGATGCTGCGTGGGCGGCCGCGAGACGCCGCCGCACGTCGCCGACGCGCGGGTCGGGGGCGTGGTGGCCGCTCATGCGGGCAGGCCCAGGCCGCGGGCGATGAGCATCCGCTGGACCTCGGAGGTGCCCTCGCCGATCTCGAGGATCTTCGCGTCGCGGTAGAAGCGCGCGACGGGGAACTCCTCCATGAAGCCGTTGCCGCCGAAGACCTGGGTCGCGATCCGGGTCGCGGTCACGGCGGCCTCGGTGGCGTAGAGCTTGGCGACGGCGGCGGCGTGCTTGACCTCCTTGACCGAGCGGCGCCCCTCGTGCAGCTCGTCCTTGAGCCAGGCGGCCTTGTAGGTCAGGGCGCGGGCCGCTTCCACGCTGACGGCGAGGTCGGCGATCTGGAAGGAGACGCCCTGGTTGGCGCCGATCGGCTTGCCGAAGGCAGTGCGCGTCTTCGCGTAGTCGGTGGCCAGCTCGAGGCACGCCTGGGCGCAGCCGACGGCGAGGGAGGCGATGGCGATGCGGCCGTCGTCGAGGGTCTTGAGGAACTGCTTGAACCCCTCCCCCTCGGCACCGAGCAGGTTCGACGCGGGCACCCGGCAGCCCTCGAAGGTGAGCCCGTGGGTGTCGGAGACGTGCCAGCCGAGCTTGTGGTAGGCGGGCTCGACGATGAAACCGGGCGTGCCGGCGGGCACCATGATCGCGGAGATCTGGGCCGAGCCGTCCTCGTTCGTGCCGGTACGGGCGGTCACCGTGACGACCGAGGTGATCTCGGTGCCGGAGTTCGTGATGAACGCCTTGGCACCGTTGACGACCCACTCGTCGCCGTCGAGCGTGGCCCGGGTGCGGGTCGCGCCGGCGTCGGATCCGGCCTCGGGCTCGGTGAGGCCGAAGCCGGCGAGCGCCCGGCCGGCCACGAGGTCAGGCAGGAAGCGCTGCTTCTGCTCGTCGTCGCCGTAGGTGAGGATCGGGTTGATGCCGAGCCCGACGCCGGCCGAGAGCGTGATGCCGATCGACTGGTCGACGCGCCCGAGCTCCTCGATGGCGACGCAGAGGCTCGTGAAGTCGCCCTGGCCCGCAGCGGCGCTGCCGCCGTACTCCTCGGGCACGACGAGGCCGAAGAGTCCGAGGTCGCCCATCTTCGGGACGAGGTCGGTCGGGAAGTGCGAGGCCGCGTCCCACTTGGCGATGTTCGGGGCGACCTCCTTCTCGGCGAAGTCGCGGACGACCTGTCGGAAGTCCTCGTGCTCCGGGCTCAGCTCGAACATCGGTGTTCTCCTTGTGGGATCTGCTTGACGCTTACGTAAACGTAAAGCACGATCGGGGGCATGACAAGTGCGCCGACGTGGACCATCGCGCAGGTCGCCGAGGAGTTCGGCGTCACCCATCGCACCGTGCGCCACTACGAGGACCTCGGGCTCATCTCCCCCGAGCGCCGGGGCACCCAGCGCATCTACCACCGACGCGACCGCACCCGCCTCAACCTCATCCTGCGGGGCAAGCGTCTCGGCTTCCCGCTAGAGCAGATCCGCACGATCATCGACCTCTTCGACGCCCCGCGCGGGCGGCGCACCCAGCTCGAGTACGTCCTGGGGCAGATCGACGAACGGCGAGCCGACCTCGAGCAGCGGCTGCGCGACGTCCAGGACGCCATCTCCGAGCTCGGCGAGTTCGAGCGTCGGTGCCGTGAGGACCTCGACAAGCTCGCGTGACACGATGGAGCGTATGAGCGCTGCAGACACGAAGATCTCCGCGTACGCGCACCCCGAGCGGCTCGTCACGACCGACTGGCTGGCCGAACAGATCGCCGCCGGTGCGGTGGGGACCCCCGGCGGGATCGCCCTGCTCGAGTCCGACGAGGACGTCCTGCTCTACGACACGGGCCACATTCCCGGTGCGCTGAAGATCGACTGGCACCTCGACCTGAACGACCCGGTGACCCGCGACTACGTCGACGGCGCCCGGTTCGCCGAGGTCCTGGGTGCCCGCGGCATCGCGCGCGACACGACGGTCGTCATCTACGGCGACAAGAGCAACTGGTGGGCGGCCTACGCCCTGTGGGTCTTCAGCCTCTTCGGGCACGAGGACGTCCGGCTCCTCGACGGCGGCCGGGCGAAGTGGATCGCCGAGGGCCGCGAGCTGACTCGCGAGGTGGCGAGGCCGACCCCGGCCGAGTACCCGGTGGCCGACCGCGACGACGCCCCGATCCGCGCGTTCAGGGACGACGTGCTCGCTCACCTCGGCAAGCCGCTCGTCGACGTCCGGTCCCCCGGCGAGTACTCGGGCGAGCTGCTCCACATGCCCGACTACCCGCAGGAGGGTGCGATGCGCGGCGGTCACATTCCCGGCGCGCGGTCGGTGCCGTGGGCCCGCGCGGCGAACGAGGACGGCACGTTCAAGGCACGGGAGGACCTCGAGGCCATCTACCTGACCGAGCAGGGTCTCGCCCCCGACGACGACGTCGTCGCCTACTGCCGCATCGGCGAGCGCTCGTCGCACACCTGGTTCGTCCTGACGCACCTGCTCGGGTTCGAGACGGTCCGCAACTACGACGGCTCGTGGACCGAGTGGGGCAACGCCGTGCGTGTCCCCATCGAGAAATGACCCCGGCACTTCTTCGAAGGCACCGATCCTGATGACCGACACCCCTCTGCCCACGTCCCTGGCCGAGATCGCCGAGGACTTCCGCGAGGCCTCGAACGACCTCAAGCTCCAGCTGCTCCTCGAGTTCAGCGACGAGCTGCCCGGCCTGCCCGAGCGGTACGTCGGCCACCTCGACCAGCTCGAACGCGTCGACGAGTGCCAGTCGCCGCTGTTCCTGACTGTCGAGGTCGCCGACGGCGCCTCGTTGCAGGACCGCACGGTGCACCTGTTCTTCGACGCCCCGGCCGAAGCCCCGACGACCCGCGGGTTCGCCGGCATCCTGCACGAGGGTCTCGACGGCCTCTCCGCCGCTGAGGTGCTCGCCGTGCCCGACGACGCACCGATGCGCTTCGGCCTGGCCGATGCGGTCTCGCCGCTGCGGATGCGCGGCATGGTCGCCATGCTCGGCCGCATCAAGCGCCAGGTCCGCGCCAAGACCACCGCCTGACGACCCGACGACGCACCACCCCTCTCCACCCACCGTTCCTGCGTCACTGCTGCGCCTCACGCAGCACTGACGTAGCGATGCACACCCCGACGCCCGCGCCACCCATCGCCCACGCGCGCTACGTCACTGCTGCACCCCACGCAGCACTGACGTAGCGATGCACACCCCGACGCCCCCGCGACCCATCGCCCACGCGCGCTACGTCACTGCTGCACCCCACGCAGCACTGACGTAGCGATGCACACCCCGACGCCCCCGCGACCCATCGCCCACGCGCTCTGCGTCACTGCTGCACGCCACGCAGCACTGACGTGGGAATCGTGGGTCGGCCGCCGCCACCGAGACCTGTGGACAAGCGGCGACCGGAGCACGTGCGGTGTCAGAGGGCTGTCGGAGCATCGCTGCATGGACGTGCAGAGCCAGCAGACGGCCCCAGCGACGCAGATCGGCGATCGCTTCGGGCGGCTCGTCGTGCGCGCGCGACGCCTCGGCGACCTCAGCCAGCGTGAACTGGCCGAGCAGGTCGAGGTTGCAGCCAGCACCGTCAGCCGCATGGAGACCGGAAAGATCGTGCCCGACGTCGGCCTCTTCGCCCGCATCCTCGAGGTCGCGGGCCTGCGCCTGGCGGTGCTCGACGCCGACGGGCACGAGGTCGTGCCGGTGCCTGAGGATGCCGTTCGCGACAACCAGGGTCGCCGCTTCCCGGCCCACCTCGACGTCGCCCCGCCCGACGAGGTGCCGTACGAGCGGTGGGCCTACCCCCGGTACGACCGACCGGCTGCTCGCGGGTGGTACCGGCTTCGGCCGGCGCGCGACCGGGGCGCAGCCGACGCCGGGCGCGGACGTCCTACGGATCACCCCACCGAGGGCGAGCTCGCGACGCGGGCGCTGCTCATGGCCGGGCCTCAGCCCCGAGTGGGGCCCGTCCCGGTGCCCCTGCCGGAGTGCCAGTGCCTGAACGAGTGCTTCGAGACGTGGTGCCTCGACGTCTGCCGGTGCCGGTGCGAGCCCCCGCCCGCCTCCGAGTGGGACCGTCGCCGCCTCCTCAGCGGTTGAGCCGAGGCGCCCGGAACTCACCCCCAGCCCCTGCCCAAGGTCAGCCTCCGATCCGCGTCCGGACCTCGTAGAGCTCCGGGAAGAACGTGAGGTCGAGCGCGCGACGCAGGAAGTCGACACCGCTGGATCCGCCGGTGCCGACCTTCTGGCCGATGGTGCGCTGGACGACCTGCAGGTGGCGGAAGCGCCACTGCTGGAAGTTGTCCTCGAGGTCGACGAGCTCCTCGCACGTCTCGTACACGCCCCAGTGGTCGTGCGGGGCCGCGTACACCTCGGCGAACACGTCGACGAGGCCGGGGTCGTGCCGGTAGGGCTGGCTCCAGTCGCGGTCGAGGAGGGTGCTCGGCACCGCGTACCCGCGCCGGGACAGGTAGGCGAGGAAGGTGTCGTAGAGGCTCGGCTCGTGCAGCAGCGCCTCGAGGGCGGTCCGCGCCGACTCGTCGTGCGAGAAGACCGCCACCATGTCGGCGTTCTTGTTGCCGAGCAGGAACTCGACCTCCCGGTACTGCGCCGACTGGAAGCCAGAGCTCGTCGCAAGGAACGGGCGGATCTGCGCATACTCGCTCGGCGTCAACGTCGCCAGCACCGACCACTGGTCAGTCAGGGTGTGCTGGATGTGCTTGACCCGGGCCAGCCGCTTGAGCGCCGGGGCCAGGTCGTCGGACGCGAGCAGGTCTCGGGCGGAACGCAGCTCGTGGATCATCAGCTTGAGCCACAGCTCGGACGTCTGGTGCTGGATGATGAACAGCAGCTCGTCGTGCTGGGCCGGGTCGCTCAGCGGCTGCTGGGCGCTGAGCAGCGTGTCGAGCCGGAGGTACTCCCCGTAGGACATCCGTCGCGAGAAGTCCCGCTCGATCCCCTGCTCCAGCTCGCGCCGGCTGCGCGGGTCCACTGCACCGGTTCCACCGACGGCCTCGTCCATGCCCGCGATCCTAGGGGGCGGGTTCAGCGCGTCCTCGGCCGCAGCCCGACCAGGTGCGAGACGACGCCCGGGATCCACCCGGTCTCGCCGCGCATCCAGCGCGCGCCGACGAGGTTGTGCGGTACCACGACGGTGTCGGCCCGGGCCGCCACGAGGCCGAGGTCGGTGCCGAACACGTCCGTGACAACCGCCCAGTCGCGAGCGCTGTGCCGCGTCAGGTGCTCACCGATCGCGATGGCGAAGGTGTCGACGACGACGTCGGCCCCGCCGCCCGCCGCGGGGTCGGCGTGCACGGCCCGGAACTGCTCGTCGAAGTGCGAGCCGATGGAGTCGAGGTCGTCGACGTCCACGCCGAGGGCCGCTGCGCGCTCCAGGCCGGAGGCGATCCGCGCACGTTCCTCCTCGCCCAGGGGCCGGCTCTCCGGACGCCCCGACACGGTGGCCACGAGGGAGTCGTCGGACTCGGGTGCCTCGTCGACCTCCACGGGCTCGGCGACGGACTCGGAGCTCTTGCGGCGCGAGAACAGACCCATGCCGCCAACGTACTGCGGCCTGCGGGAGCAGCCCAGCCCCGCTCAGCGCGAGAGACGCGCCCGGATCTCCTGCGCCTGCGGCCCCGACCGCCTCGGTTCGGCCGGGCCCCACGAGGCCTGGCGCATCGCGGCGCCCAACCC
>JAEXXY010000397.1 GCA_023451855.1 Actinomycetes bacterium | reverse complement strand
GCACCCGACGCACTCGACGCACCCGCGGCCTTGCGCGGGCGCCGGGCCGTGGCACCGGCCTTGGCGCCGTAGCCGACGAGGATCGCCTCGCCGCCGGCCGGTTCGGCCGTCTCACCGGGGATGGCCGGGGCGACGGGCGCCGGCTCCTCGGCCGTGCCGTCCTCGATCGTGATGATCGGGGTGCCGACGTCGATGGTCTGGCCGACCTCGACGAGGAGGTCCTTGACGGTGCCGGCCCACGGGATCGGCAGCTCGACGAGCGACTTGGCGGTCTCGATCTCGAGGACCATGTCGTTGACCTTGACCGTGTCGCCGGGCTTGACCCGCCACTCGACGATCTCGGCCTCGACGAGCCCCTCACCAGGGTCGGGGAGCTTGAACGTACGGATTGCCATGTGTGACAGTCTCTTTCGATCAGTACGCGAGAGCGCGGTCGACGCCGTCGAGGATGCGGTCGAGGTCGGGGAGGAACTCCTCCTCCATCCGGCTCGGCGGGTACGGGATGTTGGCCCCGTTGACGCGGATGACGGGCGCCTCGAGCTCGTAGAAGCACTGCTCGGTGACCTGGGTCGCGATCTCGGACGCCATGCCGAGGAAGCTGCTCGCCTCGTGGACGACGACGAGACGCCCCGTCTTCTTCACCGACGCGACGACGGCGTCGATGGGCAGCGGCGAGAGCGAGCGCAGGTCGATGACCTCGATGCTCGTGCCCTCGACCTCGGCCGCGGCTGCCGACTCGAGCATCGTCTTGACGACCGGGCCGTAGCCGACGAGCGTCACGTCGGTGCCCTCACGCAGCACGTTGGCCTCGAAGAGGCCGCGCGGAGCGGACGTCGCGGCCGTGTCGTACTCGGCCCGGTCGTGGTAGCGACGCTTCGGCTCGAAGAAGATCACCGGGTCGTCGCACGCGACGGCCTGCTGGATCATCCAGTGGGCGTCCTCGGGGTTGCTGCACGCGACCACGCGCAGGCCCGCGGTGTGGGCGAAGTAGGCCTCGGGGCTCTCGGAGTGGTGCTCCGGGCTGCCGATGCCACCGCCGAACGGGATGCGGATGACCATCGGGATCTTGACGGTGCCGAGCGAGCGGGCGTGCATCTTGGCGACCTGGCTGACGATCTGGTCGAAGGCCGGGTAGACGAAGCCGTCGAACTGGATCTCGCAGACGGGCCGGTAGCCGCGAAGCGCCATGCCGACGGCCGTGCCGACGATGCCGGACTCGGCGAGCGGGGAGTCGATGACGCGCTCCTCGCCGAAGTCCTTCTGCAGGCCCTCCGTGATGCGGAAGACGCCACCGAGCTTGCCGATGTCCTCACCGATGAGCACGACCTTGGGGTCGGCCTCCATGGCCTTGCGCAGGCCGTTGGTGATGCTCTTGCCGAGCGTGACCTTCTCCATCTGGGGCGCCATCAGTTCGCCTCCTCGAAGCTCGCCTTGTAGGCAAGGTAGGCGGCGCGCTCCGCCTCCATCACGGGGTGGTCCTCGGCGTAGACGTGGTCCCACATCGTGCTGCCGGCCATCGTCTCCATGGTGATGCAGCCCTCGCGCAGCTCGGCGGCGAACTGGTCGGCCTCGGTGTCGACGCGGGCGAAGAACTCGTCGTCGGCCATGCCCTCGTGGGCCAGGTAGGTCTTGAGGCGCAGGATCGGGTCGCGGAACTTCCACTCCTCGACCTCGGCCGAGACTCGGTACTTCGTCGGGTCGTCAGCGGTGGTGTGCGCGCCCATGCGGTAGGTGAAGGCCTCGATGAGCAGCGGGCCGTTGCCGTTGCGGGCCTCGTCGAGGCAGTGCTGCGTGACGGCGTAAGTCGCGAGGATGTCGTTGCCGTCGACGCGCACGCCCGGGAAGCCGAAGCCGCGGGCACGCTGGAAGAGCGGGATGCGGGTCTGCTTCTCGACGGGCTCGGAGATGGCCCACTGGTTGTTCTGGCAGAAGAACACGACGGGGGCGTCGAAGCTCGCCGCGTAGACGAAGGCCTCGTTGACGTCACCCTGCGAGGAGGCGCCGTCGCCGAAGTAGCAGATCACCGCGGTGTCGCGGTCGGGGTCGCCGGTGCCGACGTTGCCGTCCATCTTCACGCCCATCGCGTAGCCGGTGGCGTGCAGCGCCTGGGCCCCGATGACGATCGTGTAGAGGTGGAAGTTGTTCTCCTTGGGGTCCCACCCGCCCTGGCTGACGCCGCGGAAGAGCTGCAGCGAGCTCTGCGGGTCCATGCCGCGCACGAAGCCGACGCCGTGCTCGCGGTAGGTGGGGAAGACGAAGTCGTGCGGCCTGAGCGCGCGACCGGAGCCGACCTGGGCGGCCTCCTGCCCCAGCAGGCTCGGCCACAGGCCGAGCTCACCCTGGCGCTGGAGCGCGTAGCCCTCGGCGTCGAGGCGACGGATGAGGACGAGGTCGCGGTAGAAGCTCCGCAGGTCCTCGGCTGTCAGGTCCGCGACGTACTTGTCGTAGTCGGGGTGGGACACACGCTGACCCTCCGGGGTCAGCAGCTGGATCATGTCCGGGCCGCCGTCGCCGACCGCGGGGGTCGGCTCCTGCAGCTCGGCGACAACCTTGTCGCTCACTGGGGCTCCTTCGCCGGAGCAGGGTCCGGCTTCGAATCGGGCCGCGTACGGGGGTCACCCGCCCGACGGCTGTGTCACACACGCCCGCCGAGGGTGACGGCGAACACATGCGGGTCTCCGATTCGAACCGTACCGGAGGGCCCTGCGAATCTCACAATGCGGGACGACGGCCCGCCGCTCGTGGTCAGCAGGGCGCCTCCACGGGCGCAGGACGGGGCGCAGGACGGGGCGCGGGACCGGGCGCCCGAACGGCCCCGGGACGGACGCGTCAGCTCCCCGACGCCTCGGCCCCCGACGCCTCAGCTCCCCGACGCGTCGCGGCGCGGACGGCGAGCGGCGAGGTAGTCGGCGGGCATGCCCGGACCGATCGCCACGGCGACCTCGTCGGCCGCAACCGGGCCGTGCGTCGCACACGTCGTCGCCACGGAGACGGCGTCCCCGCAGCCGGCGTGCTCGTAGAGGATCGGTGGCTCGCCGGGCGCGGCCCAGCGGTCACCCCACCCGGTCAGCGCGACGAGCGTCGGGGCCAGGTCGCGGCCCTTGTCGGTGAGGACGTACTCGCGCTGGGCCGCCGAGCCGGCCACTTCGCGGCGCTCCATGACACCGGCGTCGACGAAGGCGTCGAGGCGGGTCTGCAGGACGTTCGTCGCGATGCCGAGGTTGTGCTGGAAGTCGGTGAAGCGCGTGACGCCGGCGAAGAGGGCGTCACGGACGATGAGCAGGCTCCACCGCTCGCCGACGAGCTCGAGAGCGCGCGCGATGGAGCACACCTGGGAGTCGTAGGTCCGTCCGAGCACGGGACCAGCCTAGCAAAGTGCTTGCATCATGAAAGTCGATGCCGCTAGCGTGACTTGCATCATGCAAGTCACCTCGGAAAGGGCACGACCATGGGCACCGACCTCACGATGAGCTTCACCGTCGAGCAGACCCCGCAGGAGGTCTTCGACGCCGTCACCGACGTGCGCAGCTGGTGGTCCGGCAGCATCGTCGGTGACACCACGACCCTCGGCGCCGAGTGGGTCTACACCGTCCCCGACATCCACTTCTCGAAGTTCCGCACGACGCGGCTCGACCCCGGCTCGCGCGTCGAGTGGCTCGTCCTCGACAGCCACCTGACCTTCCCCGAGGACAAGCAGGAGTGGACCGGCACGACGGTCCGGTTCGAGATCACGCCCGAGCCGACGGACGCCGACGCCGAGGGCCCCGCCCGCACCCGGCTCACCTTCACGCACGTCGGGCTGCACGCCGGGCGCGAGTGCTTCGAGGTCTGTCGCACCGCGTGGGGCCAGTACGTGCTCGGCAGCCTCCGCGACCGGGTGCTCACCGGGGCCGGGGTGCCCGATGCCTTCAGCAACCAGGAGTCGCTCGAGGCCGCCCTCGCAGGCACGGCCGAGGTCCCCGTCGTCTCCTGATGCCGCGACCCCGCCGGTCCGACGGTCTACGCCCCTCGGGCCGCCTCAGCGGCGCGAACCCCACACCCACGGCGGCGTCGACAGCAGGCCCTGGCCGACGACCGCGGTCTCGCCGAGGTCCTTGGCCAGCGTGACGACCCGGGCCGGCGAGCCCAGCCCGACCGGTCGTTCGTCCTCGTCGTCGCCGTCGGGGTCGGGGTCGGCCCCCAGCTCGCGCACGAGCGCCGCCGAGTGCGACACCACCATGACCTGGGTGCGCTCGGCCGCGCGTCGCACGAGCCGCGCTAGCGGTGCCACGAGGTCGGGGTGCAGGGAGGTCTCGGGCTCGTTGAGCACGAGCAGTGGCGGCGGGTCGACGGTGAGCAGGGCCGCGACGAGGAGCAGGTAGCGCAGGGTGCCGTCGGACAGCTCGGCCACCCCGAGCGGGCGCAGCATGCCGGGCTGGTGCAGCGCGAGGTCGAACCGGCCGGCGTCGACGGTGACGTCGAGGATCGCGCCGTCGAAGGCGTCGGCCACGGCCCGGTCGAGCTCGCCGCGGCCGTCCTCGCGGATCGTCTGGATGGCGGCGGCGAGGTCGCGGCCGTCGTCGGCGAGCACCGGCGTGCGGGTGCCCACCTGCGACTGGCGGGCTGGGGCGTCCGCGTCGGCGCGGAAGCCGTCGTAGAAGCGCCACCCCCGCACGAGACGCCGGACACGGAGCAGCTCGGGCGCACGGTCGGGGTCGGCGAGCTCGGTGAGCATGCTCTCCCACGGCCGCAGCGAGCGGGTCAGCTCGGTCCAGCCCCTGGCGCCCCGGCCGCCCGTTCCCGACGAGCGGCCACCGGAACGGGCGCCCGAACGACCACCCGAGCGGGCCACCGGGTCGGACTCCCACTCGTCGTCGTCGGACGCGTCGCCCCAGTCGGAGCCCCAGTCGTCGTCCGCCGCCCCGGTGGCGCGGGTCTCGACCACGCCCCAGCGCCGGCGCACGAGGACCGAGCCCGGGCGCATGACGGGCCCCGCCCAGACCACCTCGCGCTTGATCTCCGGATCGCGCAGGAACGCCGACGCGCTCGCGCCGTCGGCACCCGAGGCCTGCTGGGGCAGGCCGAGGTCGACGAGGTAGCCGAAGTCGTCGGAGGCGAAACCGAGCTGCAGGCTGATCGGTCCCTTGCGCGTGGTGCCCTGGACCGCGTGACCGCGGCGCGCCCCGCCGAGCGTCGCTGGTCCGGCCCACAGCGCCGACTGCAGCCCTCCCTCGCGCGCGAGCGTGCCGACGACGTCGCCCCGACCGCAGCCGGCGAGCAGCCGCAGGGCCCGGTAGAGGCTCGACTTGCCGCTGCCGTTGGCGCCGGTGACGACGTCGAGGCCGTGCAGCGGCACGACGACGTCGCGCAGGGAGCGGTAGCCCGAGACCGCGACGGCCGTCAGCACCCGCGCGCCTCAGGCG
>JAEXXY010000046.1 GCA_023451855.1 Actinomycetes bacterium | reverse complement strand
CGACAGCTGCGCCGAGGGCCGCGGCCCCTCCGACGGCGGCGTACCGGGCAAGGTCGGCAGAGGCTTGGGCCTGGCCGCCCTCACCCGCGGGGATGCCTCCGGGAGCCGAGTGCATGCCGCCGATGGTCTGCACGGCCAGCTGCAGGGTCTTGTCGTTGGCGCTGCCCCACGCGTACACGATCGTGTTGGCGCCTTCCTTGAGCGTCAGGTCGGCCGGACCGATGGAGACGGTGCCAGTTCCTGCCAGGACGACGTCGGCCTTGACGGTGCCCGCCGGGACCACGCCCGTCGCCTGGTTCGGATTCGTGAGGTTCTTGAAGACCGACGTGCCGTTCGCGCGGACGTCCACGGCCGGGGCGGCCGCGACGTGACGCACGGTGACCCGGGCCTTGCCAGCCGGCACCATCGAGGTGTCGTTGACGAACGGCGTCAGCTCCGGCTTGCCCGAGGCGTCGAGGTGGGCCACGACCGTGACGTTGGCGCCACCCGGGACCTCGACGCCGTCGGCCTGCATGATCGCCTTGCCGGAGGCACCGGCGCCAGCGGCGGTGACCTTGAGGTCGTAGGTGCCGGCGGGGAGCGTCAGCGGCTTCGTCAGGGTGCCGGGCTTGAACCCGGTGAGCACGGCCTTGCCGTTGGCGTAGACGTCGACGGTGGCACCGGGCACGGCGTGCAGGATCGAGACCGTGGCCTCCGACGCGGCCTGGGCCGGAAGGGCGGCGGCAACGAGCGGGGTCAGGCACAGGGCGGCGGCGGCCGCGATACGAGGGGTGTTCACGAGAGGTCTCCTTGCTCTGTTCAGTCCGAATCGGTGATCAGAAGCGCGGCCGCGACGGCCGTCGCTGACCGTCGTTCGACGCGACTCGCCGCTCGGATGTGACCAGACCCGAAGATTTCTTGGACCGGTGACCGTCTGCCGGCGGAGGACGGCACCTCCCCTCATCCCGCTCGTCGGACGTCGCCCGACCATGCCGCTGTCGGGCCGCCTCAGAGCCGGCAGCCCTGCACGGTTGTGGCGCGACGACCGCGGCCGCCTGCACCGCTTGAAGGGGTGCGCGGCTGCGGTCGTGGGGCATCTCCGCTCTGGTGCAGGACGGCCAAACCCGTCCACGATCGTCGACGTGGGGGGCGGGACACCGAACTCCGGGCTCCTTCTCTGCTTCGCCGGCCTTGACGGCCGGCGTGGTAAGTCATAACTTACGGTAAGTGGAGACTAACCATCAGGAGGTGCTGGCGGCGCTGGCGGACCCCACCCGGCGCGCCATCTATGAGCGAGTGGCCAAGTCCCCGTGCGCCGTCGGGGAGCTCGCTCGCGAGCTGCCGGTCAGCCGGCCCGCGGTCTCCCAACACCTCAAGGTGCTCAAGGACGCCCGCCTGGTCCACGACCAACCGGTCGGGGCCCGGAGGATCTACAGCCTCGACCCCGCCGGGCTCCATGCCGTCCGCGACTACTTCGACCAGTTCTGGTCCCGCTCCCTGGCAGCCTTCGCTGCTGCCGCCGGTAACCCCATCAAGGAGGAAAGATGAGCACGCAAGCACAGGCGACTGCGGTCAGCACGGAGATCGACGTCGCGGCACCCCTGGACCATGCCTTCGCGGTGTTCACCGCCGGCATCGGGACCTGGTGGAACCCCAGCCACCACCTGCTCGACGGGGAGCTGACCGACATGGTGTTCGAGCCCTATGTCGGAGGCCACATCACCGACCGATACGCGGACGGACGCGAATGCCGCTGGTCGCGGGTCCTGGCCTACGAACCGCCCACCCGCGTGGTGTTCAGCTGGGACATCAACCTGCAGTGGCAGCTGGAGTCCGACCTCTCGAAGACCAGCGAGGTAGAGGTCACCTTCACCGCCCTCGACGCGGACCGGACCCACGTCGTGCTGACCCACCGTCACCTCGAGAGGCACGGCGACGGCTGGACCAGCATGCGCGACGCGGTGGGCAGCGGCTGGAACCTCGACGCGTACGCCGCAGCCGCGGCCGCGCCACCTTCACGATCGGCGTGAGGTGGAGCTCCTGGGGTTCCGACCTTCGGTGGGGGTCGCCAGCTCGCGGTCGATCCAGCGCCCGATCACCTCGACCACGTAGGCCCGCTCGCCGCGGTCGAGCTGGTGCCCCTTCGCGATGCCGTGCCACGTTTCCAAGCAGCTGCGGCAGCAGGTCGCGGTGGCGTGCTGGGCCACGAAGACCGGATGGTTGCGGTACGGGGTCTGCCGGCCGTCGTTGCGCGGCTCGGCCGGCGCCAGGCGCTCCGCGACGATCTCCGCGGCGTGAGCCCGCATCGTCCGCGGACCGCGCAGCTCAGCCGTGGCCCGCTCCCGCCCGCGCAGGTGGAACCGCCGCCCGAACGGCCGCGCGCTCGCGCGGTCGATCCGGTCATCGATCTCTGCGGCGTCGAGCACGCCCCCAGAGTAGACACGACACGGTGGCCGACGACGAAGCCGGGACCGGCTGGCTCTCCGCGAGGCCGAACCATCCATGCCCGAATGTCGGAGACGATGGAGACATGCCTGTCCAGCTGCTCGGCCAAGAGGACGCCGCTGCCCTACGAGCGCTGCCCTTGTCGTACTCCAGAGACAGCACGGTTGCCGACGAGGTCCCAGCGGGATTCCGGTGCTTCCAGGTCGAGATGCGCTTGAAACGGCGTGACTTCGACGGCGCCGCCCGAGATCTGATGGGCTGGCGGATGCATGAGAAGGCGGGTCTCCGTGTCCATGGCTCGGATCCGACGGCGCAGACCGGCACGGTCGTGCTGATGCGACTCGGTCCCGGGCCGTTCTCGCTGCGGATCCCGTGCAGAGTTGTGGAGGTCTTCGACGAGCCGCGGCGCAAGGGTTTCGCCTACGGCACTCTTGCGGGGCATCCGGAGTCCGGGGAAGAGCGGTTCGTTCTCGACCACGACCTCGATGGCGGTATTCACCTCACGGTGGCGGGGGTGTCCAAGCCCGCGTCGTTCCCGGCGAAACTGGGCGGACCCGTCAGTCGGGCGGTGCAGGACCGGATGACACGTCGATACCTCGCGGCGCTCGACCAGCTCTAGGACATCCGGTCGATGCGCAACGTGCTGGCTCCGGGATGTCACCACAGCAGGTCGAGGGCCAGCACTTCGACGCCGGGGCGGTCAGCCCGCCACCTGTCGAGACATTGGGCGATGTCGTCCTCGCGGCCTGCGAGTCCAAGGGTCACGGTCCCGGCCGGAGGCCTCTGGTGATGGTGGTTCTGCCCTGGCGACCCGTGCGAGCAGTCGGCACACAGCAGGTTCAGGCCGGACCAGTTGTCCGCTCCGAGGCCGCGTTCGCCGAAGAGCTCGGACGCGGCGTCGATATCGGCCTCAGCGCCGGATACCTGCGCCTGCCATGTGGGCAGCTGCGACTCGTGAAGGCGTGCGATCTCGTCGAAGACGCCGACGTCGCGATCGCCACTACGTCGCGTCCCTTTCGGTTCGCCGTCGTGCAGCAGCACGTCGCGGAACCTATGACCTGACTCTGGAAGCGGAACGCTGGCGATGACCGCGTGCGCCGGGCTGCGGCGCCAGCACCAGACGACCTCGGTCTCCCCATACGCCGGCTGCACCTGCAGCGCGAGCGATGCCCGGTCCGGGTTGAGGCGAATCGGCGCCATCCCGAAGTTGCCGTCGATCTCCTCCGCCCCCTCACCGATGCCGGGAATGCCGTACGCCGCCCACGCACGACGAGCCCAGCTCCAGTCCCCCAGGGCGGTAGCGGCGATCCCCAGGTTCCATGCGGCCGGGTTGGCGCCGTCGAACTCCTGCCGCTCGGCCTCGCCGAACAGCTCCAGCGCCCGGGCGTTCCAGGCCTGGCACCGCGGCCAGTCACGCCGGGCCTTGGCATGCAGACCGGCTTCGAACCAGGCGGCGAAGGCTTCAGGTGCCGCCTCCGTCATGGCCTCCGCGCACGCTCTGGCACGCTCCACGTCGCCCGCCGCGTTCGCGTCCATCCAGTCTTCCCAGATGCTTCGAGGCGACCGTGGCGAATGCTGCTGGCCCGAACCCTGTGACGTCATGACCGCAGTCTGGCCCGCCGACGCCCGCGAAGGCGCGAATGCGCGCTCGTGCCGTTGGTCGCACGAGGAAGCGGTCTTGCATCCCTTGCACGGCGACCCGCGTGCGCACTTCGCCCTCAGCGCACCTGCTCAGGAGAACCCGTGAACGAGGGCTGCCCGCCCGCGGACGTGATCCGTCTTCGGTCGTCCGGCGGGCCGGCACATCACGCGTCTCCGGGATGTCCCGTCGTACCGCGGGCGCTAGGTTTGGACGGCCGAGACACAGGAGGACCGACGATGGAGCTCTTCGGCGTCGCCCGATTCGAACGTTTCTTCCGCGCGGCCGCTGGTCTCGACGTGGACAAGAACGACCTGCGCCGATTCAACAACTTCGTCAACGACAAGTTGTACGACCTCCTGCTGCGCGGGCAGGCGAACGCGAAGGCGAACGGCCGTGACGTCATCGAGCCTCAGGACCTGCCGATCACCAAGGGGCTCCAGGAGTCGATCCACGCCTTCAAGGCGATCGATGAGGAGCTGTCGCTGGAGGCGATCCTCGAGCAGATCACCAGGCGGCCGCCGCTCGATGTGACCTACAGCGACGAGGCCCAGGCGAAGCTTCCGCTCATCGCGGGCGGGCTGGGCGTCGCCCTCGCGCGGACGTTCCCGATCCTCGAGGCGGACCTGAAGAACCCGCAGACCGAGCACTGGGACCGCGCCATCCGGATCTTCGACCTCCTGCTCTAGCGAGCCACCTCGAACTTCCGGGCCGCCCTCACCTGTCCGCGAGTGCCCCATCACGATGTACGAGCATGGCCTTCACCGCGGCGCGAAGGTCGCCGGCCCCTTCAGCCGCGACCGCGTCGCGCATCCGCTGGTAGCCGGCGCCGTCGCGCAGGATGTCCTCGATGCCGCCGAGCTCGCGGGTGCAACCCAGCCGACGGGCAGTGGGCTGAAGCTGTTCGAGCAGGTCGTGGATGTCGTCGACGACGTGCACCTCGGTGTTGTCGGCGTCGCGGATGAGGATGGCGTCCAGCCCGTAGCGGGCGGCGCGCCACTTGTTCTCCTGCACGTGCCACGGAGGTAACGGTCGCGCGAGCACCCCCTCGTCGAGCTGGTGCTCCAGATGGGTCACCAGGCAGTGAACGAGTGCGGCGACGGACGCGACGTCCCGCAGGCGAGACAGCCCGTCGCAGGCACGCACCTCGATCGTGCCCAACCGCAGGGACGGCCGGATGTCCCACCGCAGCTCACTGGGATCGGTGATGACCCCCGTGGTGTACACGTCGCGCAGGTACTCGCGGTACTGGGCCCACGTCTCGAACTGGAACGGCAGGCCCGCGGTCGGCAGCTGCTGGAACAGCATGGTGCGGTTGCTCGCATATCCGGTGTCGGCGCCCGAGCCGTAGGGAGACGACGCGGACAAGGCCGTGAGGTGGGGGTGGAAGGTGAGCAGGCCGTTGATGAGGGGCCACACCTTGGCCGCCGAAGTCACCCCGACATGGACGTGCACACCGAAGATCACCATCTGCCGCCCCCACCACTGGGTGCGGTCCATGAGGGTTGCGTACCGCTGCCCCTCGGTGACCTGCTGGTCCTCCCAGCGCGCGAACGGGTGCGCACCCCCTCCGTAGAGCAGGATCCCCAGCTGCTCGGCGACGCCCTGCACCACGCGCAGCCCGCCGTCGAGGTCGGCGGACGCCTCCTCGGCGTTCGCGCAGACTCCGCTGACGATCTCGACGGTGTTGCGCAACAGCTCCTTGGTCACGGTGGAGCGGGACTTCGTGGGTCGGGCGTGGCTGTCGGCCTCGGCGGCGTCGGCGCGAGCCAGCAGCTCGTCGGCCCGCGATGTCAGGTCCAGCGTGACCGGGTCCAGCAGGCCCAGCTCCCACTCGACGCCGAGCGTCCGGCCCGCGGACGGCGTGAACGTCACGTCGGCGAGTGGCATGTCGGAATGGCTCATCGACACCTCACGAGACTCGTGGGACAGCACCTAGGCTGCCACACCATCCGGCACCGCTCCCCCGGTCGCACCAGCCCCGTGGATCCGCGCGGGTCCGGCGGGGCGGCGCTGCGACCCGGGTCAATCGAGGTGCACCTCGGCCAGTCGCCCCGTGGCGACGTCGAAGACGAAGCCTCTGACGGCGTCCCGGTGAGGGATGAAGGGGCTGGTGGTGATGCGTCTGATCGACTGCCGGACGTCGCCCTCGAGGTCGGCGAAGGCTTCGGCGGCCCAGGCGGGGCGGATCCCGGTCTCGGCCTGGATGGAGTCCTTGAAGGCGTCGTCGGTGAAGGTGAGCATCCCGCAGTCGGTGTGGTGGATGAGCACGATCTCGGTCGTTCCCAGCAGGCGCTGGCTGATGGTGAGGGACCGCAAGGCGTCCTCGGTGGCCACGCCTCCGGCGTTGCGGATGACGTGCGCCTCACCCTCGGCGAGCCCCAGCACGGCGTGGACGTCGATGCGAGCGTCCATGCAGGCGAGCACGGCCAGGTGCTTGGAGGGCGGCAGCGGCAGCGGCCCCGCGAAGCCCGCCGCGTAGGCGTCGTTGTTCTCGAGCAGCTCGTCGGTCACGGACATGGGTTCCTCACTCGGGTTGGCGGCGGTGGAGGTGCTGGACAGCAGGCGCTGGTGGAGGGCTGGTCAAGGGCTGGTCTCGCTGTCGTCGAGGAGCCCGCGGCGGCGTAGCACCGGCATGACTCCTTCGGCGAACTGGTAGGCCTCCTCCAGATGCGGATACCCCGAGAAGATGAACTCCTCGAAGCCGTGCTCGTGGTACTCGGCGATGCGGTCAGCGACCTCCTCGTGGCTGCCGACCAGGGCGGTGCCGGCGCCACCGCGGACGAGTCCGACGCCGGCCCACAGGTTGGGGTAGACCTCGAGGTGGTCGGTGCGGCCGCCGTGCAGGGCCACCATGCGCTGCTGGCCGACCGACCCGCTGCTCGAGAGCTGCTCCTGGGCGCGGGCGACGGTCTCCGGGCTGAGCCGCGCCAGCAGGGCGTCGGCTACCGCCCAGGCCTCCTCGGAGGTGTCCCGGGAGATGGTGTGCAGTCGGATGCCGTAGCGCAGCGAGCGCCCGACCGACGCGGCGACGGCTCCGACCTTCTCGATCTTCTCGCGCGCGAGGTCCGGCGGCTCGCCCCAGGTGAGGTACACGTCGGCCGTGCGGCCGGCCACCTCGACCGCCGGCGCCGACGAGCCACCGAAGTAGATGTCGGGAACCGGGTCGGGTGACCCCGCGGTTGTCGCGCCGGCAACCCGGTAGTGCTCGCCGTCGAAGTCGAACGGGGCCCGCTCCCAAGCCCCGCGGAGCACGCGGATGAACTCCTCGGTCCGGGCGTACCTCTCGTCGTGCTCGACCCAGTCGCCGAAGCGGCGCATCTCGAGGTCGTCCCCGCCGGTGACGATGTTGAGCAGCAGCCGGCCACCGCTCTGGCGCTGGAAGGTGGCCGCCATCTGCGCCGCGAGCGTCGGGGAGATGAGCCCCGGGCGGAAGGCGACGAGGAACTTGAGGCTGCGGGTCTGCCCCGCGAGGGCGGCGGTGGTGAGCCAGGCGTCCTCGCACCAGGTGCCCGTGGGGGTGAGCACTCCGGTGAAGCCCAGCTGGTCGGCGGCCCGGGCCACCTGGCCGAGATGGTCGAGCGTCGGTGCGCGGAAGTCGGCGTCTCCGGTCCCCCGAACGGGTGCGGCGTGGAAGTGGTTGAGCAGGTGCCGGCTGTCCCCGGACGTCGGCAGGAACCAGTGCAGGGTGACGCCGGTGCCGCTCATGCGTCGGCACCGACGCTGTCGGCAGCGACGCTGTCGGCGCGCGCGCTCATGCCGTCTCCCGCACGTCGAGCCCCGGCCTGGCCAGCGACCCCGACGCCCCGGCCGCCCACTCCATGGCAGGTCGGGCCTGCGGCAGTCCGAGGTGGTCTCGCAGGGTCGCGCCCGCGGTGTAGTCCTCGCGCAGGACCCCACGCTCCTGCAGCAGTGGCACGACGTCATCGACGAAGGGCGCCAGGCCGTCGGGGGTGATGTGCGGCACGAGGATGAAGCCATCGCTCACCCCGGTCGCCACGGCGTCGGCGATGGTGGCGGCAACCGTCGGGGGCGAGCCGACGAAGGTGTGACGGCCGGTGAGCTCGATGACGGTCTCGCGCAGGCTCAGGCCCTTGGCTTCCGCGACGGCGCGGTAACGGGCGGCTTCGGCGCGCGGGTCCCCGGCCTGCCGCGCCCGGCCCTTCACGATCGAGGCCTCCTCGTCGACGACCGGGTCGACGTCGGGCAGCGGGCCGTCGGGGTCGTAGCCGGACAGGTCGCGGTTCCACACCTGCTCGAGAAGCAGGAGGGCGGTCTGCGGGCTGACCTGCTGGCCGCGCACCTCGGCCGCGCGATCCTGCGCGTCGGCGTCGGTGTCACCCAGCACGAAGGTCGCGGCCGGCAGGATCAGCAGGTCGCGCTCGTCGCGACCGTAGCGGGCCAAGCGTCCCTTGACGTCGCGGTAGAAGGCGCGTCCCGCTTCCGGGGTGGAGTGGCGGCTGAAGATCGCGTCGGCGCTGCGGGCCGCGAACTCCCTTCCGTCCGTGGAGTCCCCGGCCTGGAAGACCACCGGGTGCCCCTGCGGGCTGCGCGGCACGGTGAAGCGTCCGGTGACGTCGAAGTGCTTGCCGTGGTGGGCGAAGGCCCCCGCTTCCGGGTCGGCGAGGAACTGCCCATCCGCTGCGCGGATCGCGTCGGTGGGCCACGAGTCCCACAGCTCGCGGGCGGTGGCGATGAACTCCTCGGCGCGCTCGTACCGCTCGGCGTGGGGCAGGAAGCCGCCACGGCGGAAGTTCTCGCCGGTGAACGCGTCGGAGCTCGTCACGACGTTCCACGCGGCCCGACCGGCCGACAGGTGGTCGAGGGTGGCGAACTGGCGCGCCACCTCGTACGGCTCGTTGAACGTCGTGTTGATGGTGCCGGCGAGGCCGAGGTGCTCGGTCACCGCGGCCAGGGCGGCCAGGACGGTGAAGGTGTCAGGGCGCCCGACCACGTCGAGGTCGTGGATGCGTCCGCGCTGCTCGCGCAGGCGCAGGCCCTCGGCGAGGAAGAGGAAGTCGAAGCGGCCCCGCTCGGCCGTCTGCGCGAAGCGGGTGAAGGACTCGATGTCGATGTGGCTGCCCGAGGCCGGGTCGCTCCAGACGGTCGTGTTGTTGACGCCCGGGAAGTGCGCGCCGAGGACGACCTGCTTGCGGTGCTCGCTCATGGGAGGGTCCGATCTGCGGCGATGGCTGGGATGGCGTAGCGGTTCACCGCGGCTGGCAGGCCGAGGCGTTCGCGCAGGGTGCCGTGTGCGTAGGCGGTGCGGAACGCGTCGACGCGCTGCAAGGCGGGGACGAGCTGGTCGACGATGGCCGGCAGGTCGTCGGCGACGACCGCGGGGCGCAGGCGGAAGCCGGCGTACCCGAGCGCCTGCCAGCGCAGCAGCAGCGAGGCGAGGTCGGCCGCGGTACCGGTGAACACGGAGGCGTCCGACGACAGCGGGGATCCGGCCGCTTCGTCGAGGCGCCGACGTCGCTGCCGGGCAGCCTCGGTCGTGTCGGCGAGGACGACGAGCAGGTCGGCGAACACGACCAGGGGGACGGCCTCGCGCGCGACGCGGTGCTCGGCGTCCCGCACCTGAGCGAGGATGCTCCGCGCGTCCCCGTCGTCGTGCGGCGTCACGAACACGACGTCCGCCGACGTGGCAGCCAGCTCGTACGTGATCCGGTGGTGAGCCAGCGCCGTGACCACCGGCTGGCCCTGGGGCGGGCGGGGGGTGATCGAGGGACCGCGGACGCCGAAGTACGGGCCGTCGAAGTCGACGTAGTGCAGCTTGTCCCGGTCGATGAAGCGCCCCGTAGCGACGTCGCGGATCTCGGCGTCGTCCTCCCAGCTGTCCCACAACCGCCGGACCACCTCGACGTGGTCGGCGGCCTCGTCGAAGCGCTCGCGCAGGGCCGCCAGCGCGTCCGGGTCGGTCGCGAAGTCCCGGCCGACGACCGGCAGGTCGCGGCGGCCGAAGTGGGCCGTCTCCCCCACTGCGCCGCCGACCTGGACGCGCCAGCCCGCTCGTCCCTTGCTGGCGTGGTCGAGGGTGGCCACCGACTTCGAGACGTGGAAGGGTTCGGTGTGGGTCGTCGTCACCGTCGGCACCAGACCGACGTGCCGTGTCAGGGACGCCACCGAGGCGGCGACGAGGAGCGCGTCGAGGCGTCCACGGACCCGGTCGGTGCGCGGTGTCGCGGTGGCGCCGAAGGGGTCTTCCGACTGGAGGACGAGGCTGTCCTCGATGGTGACGAAGTCGAGCAGTCCCTGCTCTGCGGTGCGGACGGTGTCGGTCCAGTAGCGCCCGGTGAACAGCTCGGTGGCCCGGGCACCCGGCTCCTGCCAGGCGGCAGGATGCCAACCCGCACCGTCGAGCGCGACGGCCAGGTGCAGGGGTGCGGCCTGGTGCGGCCTGCTCGGTCGCGTGCTCACCAGTCGACCCCCTTCTGCTCGGTCGACGCCGGGTGCAGGCTCGTGCCGTCGACGGCGTAGGTCGTCATGACGGTCAGCCGCGGCGCGTAGACGTGGAGGCTGACCGCGGGGTCGAAGCCCTCGTTGCCGACCTGGTGGACGTACGTGTGCCCGAAGGTCCGCTGCCGCCCTGCGCGCAACCGCGTGGCCTCGTGCCCGACGGTCCGGCCGTCCGGCTCATGGCGCACGGCCACCCGCTCGGTCAGCTCACCTTGCAGCACGAGGAAGGACCCGGAGCTGTCCCCGTGGTCGTGCCACGGCGTCCCCTGGCCGGGCAGCCACGTGAGCAGCCACGCCTCCCAGTCGGTCTCGGCCGCGATGCGCGCGTAGTAACGGCTGACGGGGTCGAAGTCGACGAGGCCCGCCCACAGGTGGCGCTCACCCGCCAGCCGGGCGGCGACCGCGGCCAGGTCGATCCCGCTGCGACCTCGTCCGCCACTCGGGGTGAGGTCGCTGCCGGCGGCGGTCACGGCGGCGGGCCCTGCACCCGTGTGGCTGGTCGTGACGGACATGGTGTCCTCCTGGGGATCGTGGTCGTGGTGGGCAGGGACGTCAGGCCGCGGTGGCTGTCGGGTGGGCGCGGCGGACCTCCGGGGCGACGTCGGTGAAGAACCGCTCGATGCTGCGCCTGCTGACGCTCTCGGCCAGGCCCGGCACCTCGAGCGAGATGCCGGACAGCTCGTGACCGAAGGCGTCGTGGTAGCGGCCGATCTTGTCGACGACCTCCTCGGGCGAGCCGATGAGCGCCGAGCTGTCGCGGGCGTACTCCTCGACGGTCGTGAACGGCAGCCGGTTGTGGACGGCACCGGGCGAGCGCCGAAAGGCCTCGAAGGCGGGTCCGTAGAGACGCAGCGCCTCCTGCGTCGTATCGGCCACGAGCAGCCCGAGGAACCCCGCACCAACCACTGCGTCGGCCGGGTCGTGGCCGTGGGCCTCCCAGCGCTCGCGGTAGTGGCGCACGAGGGCGGCGTACTTCTCCATCGGGTGGAAACCGTTGGCCGAGAACAGGGGGTCGCCCCAGCGCGCTGCGAGCTCGGTCGACTCCGTCGAGCTCGCCGACCCGTGCCACACCGGGATCGACTGCTGCAGCGGACGCGGCTGCGTCGTGGCCTCGACGAGCGGCGGGCGGAAGCGCCCGGACCAGGTCACCCGCTCCTCGCGCCACAGCCGGCGCAGCAGCTCGTACTTCTCGGCGTTGCGCTCCCACTGGCCCTCGAGGGCGTAGCCGAAGAGCGCGTTCTGGTCGGGGTCGTTGCCCTTGCCGATGACGACGTCGAGGCGCCCGCCGCTCAGGTGGTCGAGAGTCGCGTAGTCCTCGGCGACCCGCACCGGGTCGAGCAGCGACAGCACCGTGACCGTCGTCATGAGGCGGATGCGTGCCGTGCGAGCCGCCACGTAGGCGAGCACGACCGGCGGCGAGGACGACACGAACCGCTGGGCGTGGCGCTCCCCCACGCCGAACGCGTCGAAGCCCAGCTGCTCGGCCCACTCGGCAGCCGCGGCGACCTGCTCGAAGACCTGCGTCTGGGTCGGCGCGTGCCCGGTCACCGGGTCCGGGGACGCATCGAGGAGGGTGTAGGTGCAGAACCTCATGCCGGACGCTTCTCCTGGAACGACGGGCCACCCGTGCGGACGGGAGTGGCTGGGGCTGGGCTGGGGCTGGGGCTGGGGCTGGGGCTGGGTCTGAGGGCGGTACCGGCGCGCGGGATCACCGCAGCCCGGACCAGCACCGCCGGCGGCGTCGGTCGACGCGAGAGGGGCGGTGCGTCAGCCGCTACAGAGCGCGCTGGACACCCGGACCAGGTCCACGTGCCGACGGACCACGAGGGTGGTCGTCCGTGCCGGCATGGGTGCTCCTCGGGTCCTGGACCCGGTGGCCGGGTCCGCGCTTGCCGGCGCCCGACGGGAACCGGCCAGGTCCTCACCCGGAGCACCCCGCCGCGGAGGAGGGTTGCTGTCCAGCGAGCCGGGGCTTGGCACTGGAGCTCTTGACCTGAGCCGACCATAGGCATCACGCCCGCACGAGCGCAATCAGGTGCGAAGGCCACTCGGGGCCGGTCCGGTCTGACCGATAGCCGGGACGCGCTCGGCGAAATCGCTTGTGCGTCCAGCGATTTCAGGCATTGCGCACGTCGAGCCGCGACGCCATATTCCCTACTGCCATGATGGGATATTGGCTTCGCGTCATCCCGGATGTCGAGACGCCTCGACACCTGCCGGTCACCCCGCCGGACAGGGGCGAGCGCACGAGGGGTCAACCACTGCTGTCGCTGCACTCCAGCCCTTCGACGGGCACGGCGTCTACCCGGACATCCCGCCAAGTGGCGGCCGGAGAGGCCCGCTTCGGAGTGGTGCAGCGGCCGCGATCGCCACTGGCTCCGGCGCCCTCGCGAAGACCGGCTGGCTCGCCAGCGCCGTCACGGTGATGGCGACCGTCCTCGCCGCCGCCGCGTGAGCCCCCGCCCTCGAGCTCTTGCACCTCGATGGCCAACGCCGCCGGGTTGACTCGGTAGATGACTACACTCATTATTGAGTGCAGTCATCTACAGTCATCTGAGGAGTCACCATGCGAGCCTTCGTCACCGACGCCTACAAGGGCCGCGTCCACGAGGCGGACGTCCCCGAGCCCAATGTCGGGGACCACGACGTCCTCGTGGAGGTGATGGCTGCCGGCCTGAACCAGCTCGATGAGAAGGTCCGCCGTGGGGAGTTCAAGCAGTTGCTGCCCTACCGGATGCCGCTCGCCCTCGGCCACGACGTTGCCGGCACGGTTCTCGCTGTCGGGTCGGCCGTGCACGGGTTCGCCCCGGGAGACCCGGTGTTCGCCCGCCCTCGCGACCACCGGATCGGCACCTTTGCCGAGCGCGTCGCGATCCACGAGGACGACCTGGCCCTCGCTCCTCGCACCGTCGGGGTCGCTGAGGCCGCCTCCCTCCCCCTCGTCGCCCTCACCGTCTGGCAGGCGCTCGTCGAGATCGCGGACGTCCGGCCGGGCCAGAAAGTGCTCATCCACGCCGGAGCCGGCGGGGTGGGCAGCATCTGCATCCAACTGGCCAAGCACCTCGGCGCCCACGTCGCCACGACGGCGTCGGCGAACGACGCGGACTTCCTCCGTGGGCTCGGGGCCGACGTCGTCGTCGACTACCGCACCCAAGACTTCGCTACCGAGCTTTCGGGCTACGACGTCGTCCTCGACAGCCTCGGTGGCGACAACCTCGATCGCTCGCTCGGGGTCCTGCGCAGGGGCGGAACCGTCGTCGGTATCGCCGGACCGCCCACCCCACAGTTCGCCGAGGCGGCCGGCCTCAACCTCGCGCTCCGGGTCGTCATGACGATCCTCAGTCGCAGAGCCCGCAC
This sequence comes from Actinomycetes bacterium, assembly GCA_023451855.1. Taxonomy (GTDB): domain Bacteria; phylum Actinomycetota; class Actinomycetes; order Actinomycetales; family Dermatophilaceae; genus Monashia. Next base: position 366 of record JAEXXY010000046.1, on the reverse strand, counting down.
CCGAGCGAAGCAGCTCGGGGTGACGTACCGCTTCCTCTTCATGCGCGCGAGCGGGCTGCAGCTCCGCGAGGTCGCCGCCCTCGTCGACAGCGGCGCGATCCACCCCGTCGTCGGCATCACCTACCCCTTCGACGAGACCCCCGCCGCGCTGGCGGAGCTCGGGCGCACCGGCACACGAGGCAAAGCCGTCCTCATCCGCGCCTGACCCCCGGCCATCTCCACTCACTTCCAGGACCCCACCATGACCAGCACCCACGACCACGTCGTCACCTCCTACGCCCTCGCCCCGACGAAAACCGTCGGCGCCGCCGGCAGGACCTTCGCTTACCGCGAGCTCGGCCCATCCGGCGGCGTCCCCGTCGTCTT
>JAEXXY010000315.1 GCA_023451855.1 Actinomycetes bacterium | reverse complement strand
TGTCCGAACTGCGCCATGGCCGGGGTCAGGTGCAGCGGCACCGGGTAGTGCACGCCGGCGCCCACTCCACGGTCCCGCAGGACCTGCAGCACCGTGTCCCGTCGCGGGACCCGGACGACGTAGAGGTGCCAGACGTGCTCGTTGCCCGCGAGGCTGGCCGGCAGCCGCACGCCCGGGACGTCGGACAGCAGGTCATCGTAGACGGCGGCCGCCTGGCGGCGTTCGGCGTTCCACGTGCGCAGCCGGCGCAGCTTGGCCCGGAGCACCACGGCCTGCAGCGTGTCGAGCCGGGAGTTGAAGCCCACGTGCGTGTGCTCGTACTTCACCGCGCTGCCGTGGGCGCCCATGAGCCGCACGCTCTCGGCCAGCTCGTCGTCGTCGGTGGTGACGGCCCCGGCGTCACCGTAGGCCCCGAGGTTCTTCCCGGGGTAGAAGCTCGTGCCGGCCGCCGCTCCGAAGGTGCCCGCGCACCTCCCGTGACGGGTCGCGCCCTGCGCCTGCGCGGCGTCCTCGACGATGGCGACGTTCCGGTCGGCCAGGCACGACGCAAGCTGCTCGAAGGGCGCGACCTGCCCGAAGAGGTCCACGGGGACGGCGGCCCGAGTCCGGTCCGTGAGCGCGGCCTCCGCGACGGCGGGATCCATCAGCAGGGCGTCGTCGTCCACGTCGACGAAGACGGGCCGCGCCCCGAGTCGCACGACGGCCTCGGCCGTCGCGATGAAGGAGTTGCCCGGTACGAGGACCTCGTCGCCGGCCGACACGCCGACGGCCCGGAGCGCCATCTCCAGGGCGTCCGTGCCGTTCGCGACGCCGACGCAGGCACGGGCGCCGACGAATTCGGCGTACTCCTGCTCGAAGGCGGCGACTGCCTTGCCGCCGACGTAGTCCCCCGTGTCGAGGACCTCTCCGAACCCGGCGGTGACCTCGTCGGCGATGCGCGCGTGCTGCACCGACAGGTCGACGAGCGGGATGGTCTGCATCGGATACCTCCTCAGCGGGACGTCGTGGCGACGGTCGGGAGAGCGCGGGTTCCCGGCCGCCAGCCGCGCGGCGTCATGCGCTCTGCACCAGGCCCGCGGCCCGGCGGACGACGTCGACGACGACCGCCTGCTCGCGCTCCTGCATCGTGTGGAAGAGCGGCAGGATCAGGGTGCTGTCGGTGAGGCGCTCGGTCACCGGCAGGGCGACGTGCGGGTGGCCGGCGTACGCAGGCTGTCGGTGTGCGGCCATGATGCCGGCCCGGGCGGAGACGCCGTCGGCGGCGAGGGCTGCGAGCAGCTCGTTGCGGGTCAGCGGGTAGGTCTCGTCGAGCTCGACCCAGAAGGACTGGAAGTTCGTCTCCCCCCAGGCCGGATCGCGCACCGGGCGCACGCCGGGGACGTCGGCGAGCATCGACGCGTAGCGTGCCGCGAGCTCGCGCCGCCTGCTCACCATGGCGTCGAGCTTGTCGAGCTGCACCAGTCCCACAGCCGCCTGGATGTCGGTCATCCGGAAGTTGAACCCCACTTCGAGGTAGCTCTCGATGACCGGCTGGCTGCTCGCGTGACGCGCGGCCGCGCTCAGGTTCATGCCGTGCTCGCGCAGGCGTCGGGCGCGCTCGGCGATCGAGGCGTCGGTGGTCGTGAGCATCCCACCCTCGCCGGTCGTCAGCAGCTTGCGCGGGTGGAAGGACCAGGCGGCCAGGTGCGACCCGGCCCCCACCGGGGCGCCGCGGTAGCGCGAGCCGGCAGCGCAGGCGGCGTCCTCCACCAGCGCGATGCCGCGGCCGTCGCACAGCCGGCGCAGCGGCTCGACGTCGGCCGGGACGCCGCCCTGGTGGACGACGATGACGGCCCTGGTCCGATCGGTCAGCACCGGCTCCACCGTGCGCACGCTGAGGTTGCCGTCGTGCTCCACGTCGGCGAAGACGGGGCGCGCCCCGACGTACTGGGCGCAGTTGGCGGTCGCGATGAACGAGAAGGAGGGCACCACGACCTCGTCGCCCGCGCCGACCCCCAGCACGTGCAACGCCAGGTGCAGGGCCGTGGTGCACGACGACACGGCGACGCCGTACTCGGCACCCACGTTGGCGGCGAAGCGCGACTCGAACTCGGCCACGCGGGGCCCCTGGGCGACCCAGCCGGAGCGGACCACGTCGGCGGCCGCGCGGGCCTCACGCTCGCCGAGCCAGGGCTTCATCACCGGGATCATGCGCGCTCGCGCTCCGCGCGCCACCAGTCGACCAGCATCCGCAGGCCCTCCTCGAGCCCGACGCTCGGCTGCCAGCCGATCTGCCGCTGCGCGGCGTCGATGGAGGCCAGCCGGCGGGTGACGCCGTTGACGGCGCGCTCGGGACCGAACTCGACATGGAGGTCGGCCCCCATGGCCGCGAGCAGCGCCTCGGCCAGGCCCGACAGGCTCGTCTCGACACCGGTGCCGACGTTGAGGGCCACGTCCGTGGCGTCGGACTCGGCGGCCAGCAGGTTGGCCCTGGCGATGTCGGTGGTGAAGACGAAGTCCATCGTCTGCCGACCGTCCCCGAGGATGACGGGCGGCTCCCCCGCCTCGATCCGCTCCATCCAGCGGATGAGCACCTCGGTGTAGAGCCCGTGGATGTCCATGCGCGGGCCGTACACGTTGAAGTAGCGCAGGGCCACGCAGTCGAGCCCGTACATCGCGTGGAAGCTGCGGAGCATGCCCTCGTTGAAGACCTTGGCCGCGCCGTAGAAGGTGTCGTTGTCCCACGGGGCCGCCGCCTCGGTGGTGGGGAACTCCGGCGCGAGTCCGTACACCGAGGCCGAGGACGCGGCCACGATCTTGCGCACCTTGGCCTCGACCGCAGCCTCGAGCACGTTGAACGTCCCGTCGGCGAGCACCTCCAGCGCCAGTCGCGGTTCCTGCGCGCACTGGGTGATGCGGATCGCGGCCTGGTGGAACAGCACGTCGACGCCCTCGGACACGTCGCGCACCGTCGCCCGGTCACGGATGTCGCCCTCCACCACCTGGACGCGGCCGGACGCCAGGGCCTGCGCGAGGTTGTCCTTGCGGCCCCGGACGAAGTTGTCGAGCACGCGGACCTCCGCGGCCCCGGCGGCGATGAGCTGGTCGACGATCGTCGAACCGATCGTTCCCGCTCCGCCGGTCACCAGACAGACGCTGCCTCTGATCATGCGACCCCTCCCACGTCGACGAACGCCCCGTCCAGCCGGAAGCTCCGCTCGGCGGCCTCCAGGATCCGCATGACGCGAAGACCGGCTGCCCCGTCGGTCGCCGGGGCCCGGCCCTCGGTGACGGACGCGACGAACTCGGCGACCATCGACCGCAGCGCCTCCTGCTCGCGCAGGGCCGGCGCCACCATGTCGCCCGTCCGGTACGAGATCCGCACCTGCTTCCTGTCGTCAGCCGCGAGCTCCTCGAAACCCGTCCTCTCGACGCCCCGGTCGTAGACGCACAGCCGTTGGCTCGGGTTGAGGTCGTCCCAGACGACGGTCCGGTGCGAACCACCGATGACCATCGTGCGGATCTTCACCGGGCTGAGCCAGTTGACGTGCACGTGCGCCAACGCCCCGGTCGACAGCTTGAGCGTCAGGTAGGCGACGCACGCCAGCCCGTGCCCGATGGGGTCGGAGCCGAGGGCCGCCACGGCCACGACCGAAACCCCTGGCGGCAGAAGGTAGTCCAGGATGGAGATGTCATGCGGCGCGAGGTCCCACAGCACGTTCACGTCCGGCTGGACGAGGCCGAGGTTGATCCGCACCGAGTCGACGAACTGCACGTCGCCCACCTCGCCGCTGTGCACGAGCCGTCGCAGCTCCTGCACAGCGGACGTGTAGCAGTACGTGTGGTCGCACATGAGGACGAGGCCGCGGTCCGCGGCAGCCTGGACGAGCTTCTCCCCCTCGTCGAGGGCCGAGGTCAGAGGCTTCTCCACGAGGACATGCTTGCCGGCGTCGAGGGCCGCCATCGCGAGGGGGAAGTGGGTGGCGGCCGGCGTGGCGATGGCCACGGCCCGCACGTCCGGGTCGCTGAGGACGGCGTCGTAGGAGCTCGTGGTCGCGACGGTCGAGTAGGGCCCGAGGACGCGTCGCGCCCGATCCTCGTCGAGGTCGCAGAGCCAGCGCAGATGGAGCGACGGCGTCGCCATCGCATTCCGAACCAGGTTCGGCCCCCAGTACCCTGCCCCCACGACCGCCATCCCCATGGCTGTGGTCATGTCAAGCAGGCTAGCTCCGGATCCTTGGCCGTCAGGCGAGTTCGGAAAAACGCCCGTCAGCTCCAGATGTCGTGGTGCACGTTGAAGATGACGCGCGAGCCGTGGGGATCGATCTTGATGGGCAGCTCCCGCATGTGGGCGAGGGCCTCGCGGACGGAGCGCTGCCGCTCGAGCGGACAGACGACGAGCAGGAAGCCGCCTCCCCCGGCGCCGGTCACCTTGGCGCCCGTGGCCCCGGCCCCGACGGCCGCATCGACGGCCTGCTCGATCTCGCTGGTCGAGACCCCGCTCGCGAGCTCGCGTTTGGCAGCCCAGCTCTTGTTGAGCGCGATCCCCAGTGCCTCGACGTCTCCCTCGCGCAGTCCGTCCGCGGCCTGGCGCGCCAGGTCTCGCAGCTGCGCGAGCTGAGGCAGTTTGTTCGCGATGTTGGCCCGCTGCTCCCCGAGGATGTCGTTCGCCTGGCGCGTCGTCCCCGTGTAGAAGAGCAGCAGCTCGTCCTGGACCCTGCGACGCCGGTCGGCGGAGAGGGCGAGCCGGTTGACGGCCACACGGTCGCCGGGGCCGAACTCGAGGTCGCAGATGCCACCGAACGCCGCCGCGTACTGGTCCTGCTTGCCGATCGGCTTGCGGCAACGGTCGATCTCGATCGCGCAGGCGCGGTCGGCCAGCTCGTCCGCCGTGAGCTGGCGCCCCTGGTAGGTGAAGAGTGCCTGGAGCAGCCCCACCGTGACCGCCGACGAGGACCCCAGCCCGGAGCCGGCCGAGGGGATGTCGGCCAGCGTCGTGATCTCCACGCCACCGCGAACTCCGGTCATGTGCAAGGCTTCTCGCACCAGCTCGTGCTGGAGGTCTTCGACCCGCGACACGATCTCCTTCGTCGAGTAGTTGACGTAGATGTCGTCGTCGAACCGCTGCTTCACCACAACGAAGACGTACTTGTCGATGGCGGCGTTGAGCACCCGACCGCCGTGCTCCCGGTAGTAGTCCGGCAGGTCGGTGCCGCCGCCGACGAGGCCCACCCGTAGTGGCGTCTGAGTGATGATCATGAGCTCGACCGACCCTTCCTCGTCATGGGGCGCGCTCGCCGAGCACAGCCGCTCGCGCCCCGTCGCCGTCGCCGTCGCGGGTGGGTCATCGCGATCACACCCCGCGGTACTTCCAGGACCGGCGGCGCAGCCACCACTGGCCCTTCTGGTTGAGCATGAACTGCAGGTCGCGCGGACCCAACCGGCTGCGCGCCGCCAAGGTCCGGTACAACGGCACCCGCGTGACGCCGGGCCAGCAGTCCCGCGCGAAGTCGAGGAGGGGGCCGACGTCCCCACCGGTCTCCGACGAGCCGCCGCCCATCAGGCGCCGACCAAGCTCCGTGCGGCGCAGCCGACCGACGTCGTGGACGCGGCCCGCTGCCCAGAGGGCTTCGCGGGCCAGCTGCCGGTGCACTAGCGCCGATGCGTGCCCCGCGTCCCCCACGGCGTCGCCGTAGCGCTCGAGGACCAGCTCGAACACCGAGCGCCGCTGCACGAGGTCCATGAGCGAGGTGACCGCCGTGTGCATGTTCTCGTCGTGGAGGCGGTAGAACGCCTGGTCGACGCCCTTGATGAAGCCGACGTCAGCATGGGCGGCCAGCCGCATGTACATCTCCATGTCGGCGGCCTTCGGCAGACCCGGGTCGTAGCCGCCGACGCGCTGCTGAACGGAGGTCCGCACGATGATCTCGGGAGAGGTGATGGGGTTCTCGGCCTGCCGGAAGCGCTCGTGCAGCCACTGTCGGCCGGACCACACCGACCAGCCGCGGACCCGGGTCCGCGGCACGGGGAGCGCCGCCCCGTCCCTGACGTAGAGCGCGCGGCCGTACACGAAGCCGACGTCGGGGTGGGCGTCCAGGAGGTCCCGGGCCCGGGCGAGCGCACCCGGCGTCGCGCGGTCGTCGGCGGACATGAGCAGCGTGTAGTCACCAGCCGCCCAGTCGAGCAGACCCTCGTTGAAGGTGGCGATGTTGCCGCGGTTCGTGTCGTGGACCACGACCTCGACCTCGGGACGCCGGGAGGCGATGCGCCGCGCCACGTCCGCGCTGTCGTCCGGCGACGCGTCGTCGATGACGAGCACCCGCACGTCGACTCCGGGCTGGTCGTCGGTGACGCTGCTGACCGCGGCCTCGAGGAAATGGCCGTAGCGGTAGCAGGGGATGACGACACTCACCGAGCTCATCACGCACCACCGGTCCCCGAGGGCGACGGTGCCCGCGAGGTGCCAGCCGACCCGTCAGGGCCAGCCGGACCTGCTGCACCGGAGCGCCCGGGAAGGGGGGCTGCCGGCACCCCGACCCACGTCTCGTCCCGGCCGACGTCGTGGAGCACGACGGCACCCATCCCGACGAGGGCGCCGGCCCCCACGCGCGTGCCCTCCCTGACGGAGGTGGCCATCCCGATGTAGGCGGCCCGGCCGACGGACACGCTGCCACCGAGCACCACGCCGGCGCAGAGGGTGGCGTAGTCACCGAGCCGGTCGTCATGGGTCAGGACGACGTTCGGCATGCACACGACGTGGTCTCCGATGACGACGCCGGAGGTGGCCACCACACCGGCCAGCATGACGGCGCCCGCTCCGAGCACCGTGTCGACGGCGAGGGACGCGTCGGGGTGCACCAGGGTCGCGAAGCGGTCGTCGCCGACCCCCAGGGCCCCGAGCCGGGCCACGAGCCGCTCGCGCACCGCACCCTTGCCGGCACAGACGAGGAACTGGGAGCCGGCGTACGTGCCGGCGTCGTCGACGCCACCGAGCGACCTGAGGCCGGGCCCGACCTCCCGACCCCAGGTCGCAGGGTCGTCGTCGAGGCAGCCGAGGACGACGCGGCCGGCGGCTCGCGCCGCGACCGCCGTCTCACGAGCCAGGCCGCCACCGGCCACGAGGACCAGAGGCAGCAACCCGTGGGTCACGTCCGCGCCCATGCCGCACGCTCCATCTCCATCCGCCCCGGCAGCCCGTGCCACCAGTCGAGCTCAGCGCGAACCGCGTCCGGCAGCATCGCGCCATCGGGCAGACGCCCCGTGGCGAGGAACTCGACGAGGACCTCGATGTCGTCGTGGGAGAGGCCGGCCCGTTCCATCCCGAACCGGTTGCCATCGCGGACGCGGGCGGGCACGCCGTAGACGGTGGCGAAGGGCGGGACGTCCCTGACGACGGGCGTCCCCATCCCCACCATCGCGAGGCCACCGACGACGCGTCGCTGGTGGACGCTCACGTTGAGCCCGAGGTTGGCCCGGGGGCGGACCGTGACGTGGCCGCCGAGGCTGACGCCGGCCGAGAGGGTGACGCCATCACCGACCTGGACGTCGTGGGCCACGTAGGCGCGGCTGAAGATCTGGCATCCAGCGCCGATCGTCGTCGGCCGGACGCTCCCGTGGTGGACGACGACGTGGTCCCGCAGGACGCTGTGGCTCCCGATGCGCACCTCGTGGTGGTCGAGGTCCCCGTCCCACGCGTCGTTCTGCCGCACCGAGGCGATCTCCGGAGCACCGCCCACGTGCGTTCCCGGGCCGATGCGCACGTGGTCACCGATGCGGGTGGGACCGACGAGCACCGCGAACGGCCCGACCGACACACCGACCCCGAGCTCGACACCCGGTCCGACGAACGCGGACGTCGACACCCTCGTCGCCGTCATGCACACCCCTCCGGTCCCACCCCCAGGGGCACCGGCCCCCCCAGGGCCGACGCGCCGCCCCGCCCGCACACGGGCCTGACGCCCACAGAGTGGCACGCGCCGTGGACTGCAGGGCACGATTCCCGAATCCGGGAGGCGCCGAGGTGTCAGCGCGGTGAGTGGAAGCGCTGCTGAGCGTCGAGCAGGCCGACCTCGATCAGTGCCTCGACGGCGTCGGCCCCCTCATCGACGAGGAAGGGCAGCACCTCGGTGCGCTCGGCCTTGGAGAAGTCCTTGAGGACGAAGTCCGCCGGGTCCTGCCGGCCCGGGGGCCGGCCGATGCCGAGGCGGACGCGGAGGTAGTCACGCGTCCCGATCGAGCGCGATATCGACCGGAGGCCGTTGTGGCCGCCCTCTCCCCCGCCGAGCTTGAGCCGCACGGCTCCGGCCTCGATGTCGAGCTCGTCGTGAAGGACGACGAGCCGCTCGGGCGGCACGTCGTAGTACTTGGACAAGCCCGCCACCGGCGAGCCTGACTCGTTCATGTACGTCGTCGGCACCGCAAGCACGACCTTGGGGCCACCGACGCGCAAGCGTGCCTCCGCGACGGCGGCCCGACCGGCCTTGTGCGACTTGAGGATCGCTCGTCCGCCGACGGCGCGGCCGGCGAGCTCGTCGAGCGCCATGGCTCCGACGTTGTGCCGGTTGCCGGCGTAGGCGGGGCCGGGATTTCCGAGCCCGACGACGAGCCAGGTGTCCATGAGGTCCTCGATCCGGTCGGTCTGTCTGCGGGTGTGTGCGTGCCGGGTCACGCGGGCAGGCGGGGCCCGGACGCGCGCACGGGCCCCGCCGAGCGATGGCTCGGACGAGGCCCGTGGACGCGTGGGTGGAGAGGCTCAGGCCTCGTCGCCCTCGGCCTTCGCCTCGGCGCCCTCGGCGGACTCGCCCTCGGCAGCCTCCGCGCCCTCGCCCTCGGCAGGCTCCTCGTGCTCCTCGCGCTCGATGCCGGCCTCGGCCTCGGCCTCGGCGAGCTCGGCCTCGAGGGCCTCGGCGGACACGGCCTGCGTGACGTTGACGACGAGCGCCTCGGCGTCGGTGACGAGCTCGGCGCCCGAGGGCAGCTCGACGGCGCCGGCGAGCACCTGGGTGCCGGCCTCGAGGCCCTCGACCGAGACGGTGACGTTCTCGGGGATGTCGGTGGCGGCCACGAGCAGCTGCAGGGTGGCGTGGTCGAGCGTGACGACGGTCTCGGGGGCTGCCTCGCCCTCGAGGTGCACCGGGACGTCGACGGTGACCTTCTCGCCGCGACGCACGACGACGAGGTCGACGTGCTCGATGACCGGCTTGATCGGGTCGCGCTGGACGTCCTTGGCGAGAGCGAGCTGCTCGTCGCCCTCGACGACGATCGTCAGCAGCGCGTTGACGTGCTTGAGCGCGAGCATGGTGTCGTGGCCCGGCAGGGAGATGTGGACCGGCTCGGTGCCGTGGCCGTAGATGACGGCGGGGATGTTGCCGGAGCGGCGGATCTTGCGGGCAGCGCCCTTGCCGAACTCCGTGCGCTTGACGGCGACGAGCTTGGTGATGTCGGAGGACACGGGGACTCCTGGGGTCGTGGAACGAGCATGGTGTGGGTGGCCTCGACGCGGGTCGACGCGCGGTGGGTCAGCGGTGACGGAGCGGTGGGTCGGTGAGATACGCACGCAGAGGCGAACCCGACCGAGGAGAGCTCCACGTCAGGACCACCGCGTCGATCACGGACCTCGTCACGTCCTGCTCTCGCAGCCGTGCACCGTCCCTCGCCGAGGCAACTGGTCGATCCTAGTGGACAGCCCCGTCGAGCACGAAATCTGTCGCACCGACCACTCGGCACAGGGTGAGCCGCCCACCCCCACGCCCACCACCGCGCGGCATCGTCCCGGCGCGTCTCGGGCGCTGGAGTGGCACGGGCGGACATAACGGATACGCGGCCGCCGTGGGCTCGAGGCGTTCTACGCTCGAACCGGCGCAGCAGGCCGACGAGGGTGGGGGCCCGGGCCGCACGATGCGCCGCAAAGGGTGGGTCGGCGCGCTGCGCCGAGGGTGAAGGCGGTTGCAATGCGCTCATCGGGTCGAATCGACCGGTCTCTTCAGCTCGTGGGGGGAGGGCAGGTGGGAAAGTCCGCTCGAGGCCGCCTGCGCCGCACCACTGCCTTCGTGGTGGCGTGCCTCGTCGCGGCCCTCGCTGCGGTCGTCACGCTGCCGGCCGAGCAGGCCGCCGGTGCCGGCCCCTGTGGCCCGCCGGTCGTCAACGTCATCGCCTGTGAGAACACCCAGCCCGGCACCGCCCCGAGCAGCTGGCAGGTCAGCGGCGCCGGCGACTCGACGATCCAGGGCTTCGCCACGTCGATGAGCGTCAACGTCGGGGAGACCGTGACGTTCAAGATCAGCACCCCGGCCAGGGCCTACCGCATCGACGTCTACCGGATGGGCTACTACCAGGGCAACGGCGCTCGCCTGGTCGCGCCCAACGTGCAGCCCTCGGCCACGCTTCCCCAGACGCAGCCGGCCTGCATCGTCCAAAACGTCACCGGCCTCATCGACTGCGGCAACTGGGGCACATCGGCGTCGTGGACGGTGCCGAGCACCGCAGTGTCCGGCGTCTACCTGGCCCGGCTCGTGCGCACCGACACCAACGGTGCCAGCATCATCCCGTTCGTCGTCCGCAACGACGCGAGCCACTCGGACCTGCTGGTCCAGACGTCGGACCAGACGTGGCAGGCCTACAACAGCTACGGGGGCAACAGCCTCTACACGTGCAGCACCAGCTGCCCGCCCGGCAGCCCGGACGCGTACAAGGGCGCCTCGATGGTGTCCTACAACCGGCCGTGGCACACGGCGCTCGACGACGGCGGCCGCAGCTGGCTCACGTACTCCGAGTACCCGATGATCCGTTTCCTCGAGGCCAACGGCTACGACGTGGCGTACAGCAGCAGCGTCGACACGGGGACCGCGGCAGGAGGCGCCCTGCTGCGCAACCACAAGGTCTTCATGTCGGTGGGGCACGACGAGTACTGGTCGGGCACCCAGCGCGCGAACGTCGAGGCGGCCCGTGACGCCGGCGTCAACCTCGCCTTCTTCAGCGGCAACGAGGTGTTCTGGAAGACGCGCTTCCAGAACAGCATCGACGGCACCAACACGGCCAACCGGACTCTCGTCTGCTACAAGGAGACGCACTACAACGCCCCCACCGACCCGCAGGACCCGCCGACGTGGACGGGCACGTGGCAGGACCCCCGGTTCAGCCCTCCCGCCGACGGCGGCAACCCGCAGAACGCGTTGACCGGGCAGCAGTTCATGGTCAACTCCGGCACCACCGACATCAAGGTGCCCTCGGCCTACTCCAAGCTGCGCCTGTGGCGCAACACCGCGGTGGCCAGGCTCGGCAACGGCCAGACGTACACCCTCGGCGCCGGGAACGGCACCCTGGGCTACGAGTGGGACATGGACGCCGACAACGGCTTCCGGCCGGCCGGCCTGTTCCGGCTGTCGTCCACCACGTCGACGACGGCCGAGATCTTCACCGACTACGGAGGCACGACGGCCGCCAACCAGAGCGCGACCCACAACCTGACCATGTATCGGGCCGCGAGTGGGGCGTTGGTCTTCGGTGCCGGCACCGTGCAGTGGTCGTGGGGCCTCGCGGACCCCGCCTCGACGCCCGACAGCGCCATGCAGCAGGCCACCGTCAACCTCTTCGCCGACATGGGCGCGCAGCCGTACGCCCTCATCAGCGGGTTGTCCACCGCCTCCGCCTCCACCGACACCACCGCCCCCGCCTCTAGCATCACAGCGCCGACCAGCGGGTCCACCGTCGGCGACGGTGGCAAGATCACGATCTCCGGGACGGCGTCCGACACGGGCGGCGGCGTCGTCGCCGGCGTGGAGGTGTCGACAGACAACGGCGCGACGTGGCACCCGGCGACCGGCACGACGAGCTGGAGCTACAGCTGGGTGGCGCACGGGAGCCCAAGCACGACGATCCGGTCCCGGGCCGTCGACGACAGCGGCAACCTCGAGACGCCCGCAGCCGGCGCCTCGGTCAACGTCGGCTGCACGTGCTCCGTCTGGGGCGCGGGGGCCACACCGGGCGTGGTCGACTCGGGCAGCGCGACCGCGACCGAGGTCGGCGTGAAGTTCCGGTCGGACACCTCGGGCTTTGTCTCGGGCATCCGGTTCTACAAGTCCACGGCGAACACCGGGACGCACGTGGGGAACCTGTGGACCGCCTCCGGCACGAGGCTGGCGACAGCGACGTTCAGCAACGAGACCGCCTCCGGCTGGCAGCAGGTCACCTTCACCAGCCCCGTGGCCATCAACGCGAACGTCACGTACGTGGCGTCGTACTTCGCGCCCCGTGGACACACGGCCGCGGAGGGCTCCTACTTCTACCCGCCGCCCTCGCCGGGCCCGTACCTCAGCGGCACGGTCGACAGCCCACCGCTCCACGCCCTGCGCAACACGAACGGGACGACGAACGGGGTGTTCCTCAACACGGCCAGCAGCTCGTTCCCGACGCAGACCGACGAGGCGACCAACTACTGGGTCGACGTGCTCTTCAACACGAACACCGGACCGGCGGCCGCCCCAGCCGCCCCGACGAGCGTCACCGCGACCCCGGGCAACGGCTCGGCCCAGGTGAGCTGGGCCGTGCCCCCGGACGGCGGCAGCCCGATCACCGGCTACACCGTCACCCCGTACATCGGCGCCGTGGCGCAGACGACGGTCAAGATCACCGGCAACCCGCCGGCCTCGACCACGACCGTCTCCGGCCTGACCAACGGCACGACGTACACCTTCACGGTGTCGGCGACGAACGCGATCGGCACCAGCGCGGAGTCGACGGCCTCGAGCCCCGTCACGCCCCAGGGCGTCTCCTGCACCCCGTGCACGATCTGGTCCGCGTCGACGGTGCCGAGCACCACGGACCAGGGCGACCCGAACTCGACCGAGCTCGGGACCAAGTTCACCTCCGACGTCAACGGGCAGGTCACCGGCATCCGCTTCTACAAGGGGACGCTCAACACCGGCACCCACATCGGCAGCCTGTGGACGTCCTCGGGCACCAAGCTGGCGAGTGCGACCTTCACCAACGAGACCGCCACCGGCTGGCAGCAGGTCACCTTCGCCACGCCGGTGTCGATCACCGCCGGCACGGTCTACGTCGCCTCGTTCTTCGCGCCGAACGGCCACTACGCCGCCGACTCGTTCTACTTCAGCACGGGCGTCGACAGCCCACCCCTGCACGCCTTGAGAGACGGCGTCAGCGGCGGCAATGGCGTCTACCGCTACGGCACCTCGAGCGGGTTCCCGAACCTCACCTTCCAGGCCGAGGGCTACTACGTCGACGCCGTCTTCTCCACGGCGACCGCAGCACCGACCGCGCCCGCGGCACCCACCGGGGTCACCGCGACCGCCGGGGACAAGCAGGCCACCGTGTCCTGGACCGCGCCGTCCAACGGCGGCAGCGCGATCACCAGCTACACCGTCACCCCGTACACCGGCACCACCGCCGGCACCCCGGTCACCGTCACCGGCACCCCACCCGCGACGACCACCACCGTCACCGGCCTGACCAACGGCACCGCCTACACCTTCAAGGTCTCGGCCACCAACGCCGTCGGCACCGGCCCCGACTCCGCCGCCTCGGCCGCCGTCACCCCGACCG
>JAEXXY010000285.1 GCA_023451855.1 Actinomycetes bacterium | reverse complement strand
GACGCGAAGAGGGCGCCGGCGAGCGCCGCAGCATCGGCGTCGGGCAGCGTCGGCGTCACCGTGACCTCGACGACGGTGCGCCCGGCCGCGCGGTCGTGCACCGACAACCAGGCGACGAGCCTCCCCTCGGCATCGTGGACGAGGGCCTGCCGACGCGTCCAGGACCCGATGCCGGCGAGCTGGCCCAGCACGGCGTCCGGGTCGACGCCCGAGGAACCCTTCGCGGCGCGCTGGTGGTCGGCGAGCAGCGCGGCCACGGCGGGCGCGTCGTCGGCGTCGGGCACCCGCGCGGTCCACGGACGGGGCAGGTCGAGGGTCACCGGCAGCTCACGCATGGACCCCACTCTCCCATCCCGTCGGCGCCGAACCCGCAGCGTCAGGGCGTCCCGCGCCGCACACTGGTGGAGGCCGGCCGGCCCCGGGCGAAGGAGCGTCGACATGAGCAACGGCACCGACCCCCTGCCCGGTGTCCAGGCGCCCGCAGGCGCGGCCCCGACGGGGTCCCCGGCGGGATCCCCGACTGGGTCCCCTCCGGCGTCCCCGCTACCGGTCTTCCTGTCGACGGAGCACTGGAGCCTGCTGGGCACCCGGTCACTGACGTGGTCGGAGGTCATGAGCCGCATCCAGATCCACCTGACCGTCGTCTCGGCGTTCCTCGTCGTGCTCGCCCTCACCGCGCAGGCCACCGGCTTCGGCACCCCGTTCCGGGTCCTCGCCATCGGGCTCGCGTCGGCCGCCCTCGTCATGGGCGTTCTCACCGCAGTGCGCGTCACGACGGCCAGCCGTGAGGACGCCGACCTCATCCGTGCGATGAACCGGATCCGCCACGCCTACGTCGACCTCGTCCCCGAGCTCCAGCCCTACCTCACGGCCTCCACCCACGACGACGCGGCCGGGCTCATGCGCACGAACGCCCTCGGCCACCCGCGCAACCAGGCGCTCCACGTCATCGGCAGCACCGGGATCTTCCTCATGGTCGTCAACGCACTGGTCGCCGGCACCCTCGTGGCGCTCGTGACCGACACCGCGGGCGCCGGCCCGGCCGTCACGGCCCTGGCCGGCTCGTTCGCGACCGTCGCCTACTGTGCGGGCCACATCGGGGTCGGGAGGCGGACCTTCACGACCCACCACGACATCCGGTTTCCCAGCGACGCCTGATCCCGGTCAGCCGTCGACGTGGCAGGCGGTGACGCGCACCGCTTCGGCCACGACGTCGGCGAGCCGGCCGGTCCGGGCGAACACGGCCCGCTGACGCACTGCACCGTTGCCCTCCTCGCGCAGCCGGTCGAGGCCCTCGGTCACCGCCGCGAGGTCGCCGGCGGCCTCGAGCGCCGGTCCGACGTAGTCGAGGAGGGAGGCGATGACGAACCAGCACGGATGGGGGAGCCCGCTCTGCCAGTCGATGAGCTGGCCCTCGACGCCGTCGCGACCGGCCTGCCACGACGCAAACCGCAACATCTGCGTCGGCACGTCCGGCGGAGCCTGCCCCCGCCGCCACTCCAGCGCAGCCGTCTCGACGAGGCCCCGGCACAGGGCGGCAAGGACGACGGCCTCCTCGGCGGTGGCGCAGACGTCGGCGGCGCGCACCTCGACGGTCGGGTAGTGCTCGGACAGCCGGGCATCCATGTACACCATCCCCTCGTCGAGGATGACCGAGCTGAGCACCATGTCGCGCACCCGCCGGTGGTAGGCCTCGGCGGAGCCGAAGACGTCGGGCGGCCCCCACGACGGCCAGCGGGCCAGCATCTGCGAGCGGAAGCTGGCGTACCCGGTGACCTCGCCCCGCCAGAACGGAGAGTTGGCGGTGATCGCGAGCAGGGTCGGCAGCCAGACCCGGATCCGGTCGATGACGCCGACGCCCTCCTCGTCGCCGTCGACCGACACGTGCACGTGGCAGCCGCAGATGAGGTGCTCGCGGGCGATGAGGCCGTAGCGGTTCTCCATCCACGCGTACCGCGTCGACTGGGCGACGACGGGCTGCACGGGAAGCGGCGAGGTCGCGAGCGCCGCGAGGCCGGACCCGGTCGCCTCGGCGGCGCGCATCGCCTCGGACCGCCATCGCCGCACCTCCGCGCGCAGTGCCGGCAGCTCGGCTGCCGGGGCCGTGTGCGTCTCGATCTGCTGCTGCTGGAACTCCCCCTCGAGAGCTCCGTGGACGCCGAGGCCGGCCACCTCCGGGGGCTCGTGCGCGGCACGGACGAGCAGCAGGCTCGAGAGAGGTCGTGGACGGCCGTCGCGGACGTCCACGAGAAGCATCTCCTCCTCGATGCCGAAGGTTCGCACCATGAGGGTCCTTCCGCGTCGCCGGGACGAGACGAGGCCAGCCACTGCTGCTCGCACGGTACCCGCTCCTGCGACGGTGCCGCCCGGGAATGCACAGCCCCACGAGCCGCTTGTCCCTCCAGTGTCGCCACGAGACCCGAGGAGCGCCATGACCCAGGACCCCGGCACCGCAGCGAACCGACGCGACGGCGTGGGTTTCCGATCGGAGCGCGGACCCATCCTCGTGGCGCTCATGCTCTCGACGGCACTCATCGCCCTCGATGCCACGATCATCGCCACGGCCGTGCCCTCGATCGTCGACGACCTCGGCGGCCTCGCGCAGTTCCCCTGGCTCTTCTCCGTCTACCTGCTCGCCCAGGCGGTGTCGGTGCCGGTGTACGCCAAGCTCGCCGACACGCTCGGCCGCAAGCCGGTCATCCTCTTCGGCATCGGGCTGTTCCTGGTCGGCTCGGTGATGTGCGGACTCGCCTGGGACATGGGCTCGCTCATCGTCATGCGGGCCGTTCAGGGCCTCGGCGCCGGCGCGGTGCTGCCGCTGACGATCACCATCGCCGGCGACATCTACACCGTCGCCGAGCGCGCGAAGGCGCAGGGCTACATCGCGTCCGTGTGGGCGATGTCCTCGGTCGTCGGCCCCACGCTCGGCGGCGTCTTCTCCCAGTTCGTCTCGTGGCGCTGGATCTTCCTCGTCAACATCCCCTTTTGCCTCCTCGCCGTGTGGATGCTGTGGCGCAGCTACCACGAGTCCGTCCAGCGGCGGCGGCACCGCATCGACTACGCCGGGGCGAGCGTCCTCACCGTGTCGGTGACGCTGCTCATCCTCGCCGTGCTCGAGGGCGGGCAGGCGTGGGCGTGGACCTCGTGGCAGAGCATCGGCGCGTTCGTCGTCGGCGGCCTGCTGCTCGCCGTGTTCGTGCTGATCGAGCGCCGTGCCGCCGAGCCGGTCCTGCCGCTGCACCTCTTCGGCCGACGGCTCATCCTGGCGACCTCGCTCATCTCCATCGGGGTGGGCAGCGTCCTCATCGGCCTCACCTCCTACGTCCCCACCTTCCTCGAGCGCACGACGGGCGCGACGCCGCTCGTGGCCGGGCTCGCCGTGGCCGCCCTGACGCTGGGCTGGCCGATCTCCGCTTCACAGTCCGGTCGCCTCTACCTGCGCATCGGTTTCCGGCCGACCGCCCTCATCGGCCTCGTCCTGGCCGGCGTCGGGACGCTCGTGCTCTGGCTCGTCAGCGCCCACCCGAACGTGTGGACCACGGCGCTGTCGTGCTTCGTCGTCGGCCTCGGGCTCGGGCTCGTCGCCACCCCGACGCTCGTGGCGGCCCAGGCGTCGGTGCCGTGGCACGAGCGGGGCGTCGTCACCGGCTCGAACATGTTCATGCGCTCGGTCGGCAGTGCCGTCGGCGTCGCCGTCTTCGGGGCCATCGCGAACGCCGTCATCGCGCGGTCGGGCGGCGACGCGTCGCCCGACGCCGTCGGGGCGGGCTCGAGTGCCGTCTTCCTCGCGGTCCTCGTGGCCGCGGCGGTCAGCGTCGTGGCGGGGCTGCTCATGCCGGCCACCCGCGCCGACGACCTGCAACATCACGACCCGACGGCCGACGAGGTCGAGGTGGGCGCGGTCGAGAGCTCGACCGCCTGAGGCCGGCCCGTCCGACGACACGCCGACCCCTGCCGGGGCACCGGCAGGGGTCGGGGCATCCAGGGCCTGAGGCCCGGCGGGGCGCTCAGCTGTAGAAGCTGACGACCGTCTTCTCGTACGTGGAGCCGTCGACGCGGTCGAAGTGCGTCAGGCTCTTGACGACCGCCTTGTAGTACGTGTCCTCGTACGCTGTCGCGAGGCTCCGGCACGTCGCCCCGGCGCTGTCGGTGTCGCCGAAGGAGAACGACGGCCCGCGAGAGCTGTCGTACGGCGTGAGGGTCACCTCGAGAACGGCGCGGTCGTTGATGTTGGTCTCGTCGGCGCGGGCGCAGAACTGGTCCGCGCCGTCGTCGTACCAGAACTTGCCCTGGTAGACGTACTTGGTGAACGAGTTCGCCTGGGCCGGAGATGCGGTGAGTGGCAGGATCAGCGCCGCCGTGATGGCGGCGACGCCGGTCGTGACGGTCCGGGCTGTGAAACGTGCAGACATGGATGTCCTTTCCCCTGTTGTGGTGCCCGCACCCTAGTGACGCATCCGCTCCGCGTCGCGTCGGAACGGTTGCGGGACCGGGAACTGGCGCGGTGACCGCACCGAGGTCGGCCTCTGACGCGTCGGGCCCTGAAGCCTCGGCCCCCTGACGCGTCGGCGCGCGTCAGGGAGTCGGCTGCGCCGCGCTCAGTGGTGGCGCAGGGCCGAGATGAGCTCGGACTTCGACATCGAGGAGCGGCCCTCGATGCCGATCTCACGCGCCCGCTTCATCAGCTCGTCCTTGGTCATGTCCTCGTAGCTGCCGGCCTCGCCACCCTTGCGCCCGACCGCGGAGCGGGAGGTGTTGGCGGCGGCGTTGGCGATCCGGGCCGCCTTCTCCTTGCTGGCGCCGTCGTCGCGCAGCGCCTCGTAGGTCTTCGCGTCCTTCACCGAGGGCCCGGGGCTCTTGCGGTTCGGCATGGGTTCTCCTCTCGTCGTGACTCCGGCGGTCCGTCGTCCTCGACGTGCCCGTACCCGCGCGCAGGGGCAGCTACTCGGCGCCCTTGACGAGTCGGATGACCGCGCGTTCCAGGGCGTCCCGGTCTCGCACCCGGACGAGCTCACCGGCCTCCAGCCGCGCCCGATCCGCCTTGGTCAGGCGCCCCAGGCTGCGGGCGATGGTGCGACCGACCGCGTACTCGTCGAGGACGCGCGGGTCGACGTAGGAGCGCCGGGCCACCGCCGGGGTGTTGCCGAGGTGCTCCGACACGACCTTCATGGCGTCCTTCTCGGCGCGCTTCTGGTCACGCTCGGTGTCGGCGGGTCCCGTCCGGGCCAGCGCGACGGCCGCCGTGACGGTGGCCGCCCAGGTGCGCAGGTCCTTGACCGTGTACTCCTCGCCGACGAGCTCCTTGAACGCGACGTTGAGGTCGGCGGAACGCAGCTCGTGCCAACCGTCCCGGTCGCGATGGGCGAGCAGCCGCTCCCCCGGGTAGCCACTTCGCTTGAGCGACAACACCGCTCGCGCCAGCAGCTGGTCGGTCATGACGGCCTCGCGCAGCACCCCCGACTTGGCCGGGAACTCGAACGTGATGTCCTCGCCACTCACCGACACGTGCTGGCGCAGCAGTGTCGCGACGCCGTGGGAACCATTCTCGGCCTCGTACTCGTCGCCACCCGTGCGGAACAGGCCCGCGTCGAGCATGCGAAGGGCCGCAGCCGTGACGCGGTGGCGACCCAGACCGGTGGCGCGCAGCTCGGAGGCGACCTGCTTGCGCGCCTCGGGCAGACGCTTGGCGAGGGTGAGCATGCGGTCGTGCTTCTCGCGGTCGCGGGCCTCGTGCCACTTCTCGTGGTAGAGGTACTGGCGGCGACCGGCGTCGTCGGTGCCGACGGCCTGGATGTGCCCGTTGGGGTGCGGGCTGATCCACACGTCCTGCCACGCCGGCGGGATGACGAGCGCCTTGACCCTCTCGCGGGTGTCGGCGTCGACCGCCCTGCCGTCGGCGTCGACGTAGCCGAAGCCCTTGCCACGCCGCACCCGGCGCACGCCGGGGCCGTCGATGGTGCTGCGCCGCAGTCTCATGGGCCACACGTACCCCGCAGAGCACTCGTGAGCACGACGTGCGGCGTCACCACGCGGCACCACGCGTCTTCGCGCGTGCGCTCGGCCGCACGAAGCGGCGGGATCCGCTCAGGCGGAGGCGGTGTCGCTCTCGGGGGCCGGCGCGCTGCGCGAGGCGTCACGCGTGTCGGCCACCCGGTCGGGGCCGTCGGGCGCGCGGACCGGGACGATGTCCGGCACCGGGATGTCCTCCATGCCCGGTGGCAGGGGCGGGTCGGGCGTGACCGGCGGGAAGACCGTTCCGTCGCTGTTGAGGTGGGATTCGTGAGGGGTCACGGTTATCGCCTTCATCCCCCGAGGATGCGGACAGGTTGGTTGTGTCTTCGACCATACCCGTGCGGCCAGATCGAAAACATGGGCCGGGATCGGCCCCGGGTCCTGCCCGGTGCGGCTGACACTTCGGCCGGCGGTCACGCGAGCAGCGCTGCGGTCAGGGCATCTCGGAGGAAGGCCTCATAGCGGGACACCGACCATCTCCGCTCGACGACGAGCCGGTTGTAGAGCATCGGATCCATGTACAGCCAGCACACGTCGACCGCGACCGTGCGCGTGAGGCCGCGGCGCAGACCGCCGATGGCCGCCAGGTGCCGGATGAACTGCTGGGCGCCGAAGAGGCGGTCGGCGTCGGCAACGCCCTTGAGGGCCGCGGCCTGCGCATCGGTGTCGGAGGCGAGCACGAGGACCGTGCCGATGGGGGCGACGCGGCGGGCGATGTCGCGCACGATGCGCACCCACCGGTCGAGGGCGTCCACCGGGTCGGTCGTGGCCTGCAGGTCACGGATGGCGGGACGCTCGGAGAACGCGACCGGCTCGTCGTCGCCGACGATCGCCCAGTCGTACGCCTCCTTGAGCAGGGCGACCTTGCCGCCGACGGCGTCGAAGACCGTCTTGCGGCTGACACCGGCTCGAGCGGCCACGGCGTCGATCGTCGTCGCGGCGTAGCCCTGCTCGACGAAGAGCTCACTGGCCGCCTCGACGACGGCGCGTCGGGTTCGGCGGGCCTGCGCCTCGCGCAAACCCGACACATAGGCCCGTTTCGGACGCGAGCTCACCGAGGTTCCCGGAAACCGCTTGACGTCATCGCCACATGCTTTCACTCTGGATTAAGTCAATACACCGACAGTAACATCAACTGGAGGTGATGATCGTGAGGGTCGCGATCATCGGGGCCGGACCGGCCGGGCTGGTCACGGGCATCGGCCTGGCCCGCCGCGGGCACGCGGTCGTCGCCGTCGACCGCGACGCCGGGCCACCGCCCGCCGGGCGCTGGGACCGCCGCGGCGTCATGCAGTTCCACCACGCCCACGC
>JAEXXY010000206.1 GCA_023451855.1 Actinomycetes bacterium | reverse complement strand
GCCACGGCCTCCCTGGACGACGCCCCGTCGGCCACGCCGCGCATCGCCCAGGCCATCTTCGGCACGTGGGTGTGGCCCTTCGAGCTGCTGTCGGTGCTCCTGCTCGTCGCGCTCGTCGGGGCCTTCGCGGTGTCGCGCACCGTGCTGCGCCGGGGCACGGTCGATGCCGTCGACCCTGCCGACGCCGCCCGCGCCCGCGCCGCCGGCCCGGGGGCGGCCTCGTGATCCACCTCGAGCTGCCCGTGCTCCTCGTCGCCGTGCTCGCAGGAGCGGGCGTCTTCGGCATCCTCGCCCGGCGCAACGCGGTGCTCGTGCTCATCGGGGTCGAGCTCGTGCTCAACTCGGCGAACCTGCTTCTCGTCACGGCCGGTTCGCGGTCGGGCTCGCCCCTCGCTGCCGGCGCGGTGCTGACATTGTTCGTCATCACCATCGCGGCCGCCGAGGTCGTCGTCGCCCTCGCGATCGTCCTCGTGCTGTTCCGCTCTGCCGGCCACGTCGACCTGACGCGCGTGCCCGTCCTCGACGACGGCCCCGACCCCGCCGAGCCGGCGCCGGCCGGCCCGGAGGTGCACGGATGAGCTGGGTCGTGCGGCTGATCGTGGTCCTGCCTGCGCTCGCGGCGCTCGCCGGGCTGCTCGTGCACCGACAGCGTCGGGTGTCGGCGGCGGTCGCGGTGGGCGCCTCGACGCTCGTCACCGTGCTCGCGCTCGTCCAGTGGGTCGCGCCGTCGCGCACGGCCGACATCGACACCCTGGGCGGGCTGCCGCTGGGTGACCTCTCGGTGCCGCTGCACCTGCTCTCGGACCGGGTGGCCGGGCTCGTGTCGTTCGTCGTGGCCGTCGTCGTGCTCTGCATCCAGGTCTTCACGGTCTGGTACCTGCGCGACGACCCGCGGTACGGACGCTTCGCGGCGACGGTCTCGCTCTTCGCCGCGGGCATGCTGCTGCTGGTCCAGGCCTCCGACCTCGTGCTCGTCCTCGTCGGCTGGGAGATCATGGGCTGGTGCTCGTGGCTGCTCATCGGCCACGACAGCGAGCGGCCGGCCGCCCGTCGCGCCGCGTACAAGGCGTTCCTCGTCACGCGGGTCGCCGACATCGGCATGGTCGTCGGCATCATCGCCCTCGCCGTCCGGGCCCGCAGCACCGACCTGCTCGCCGTCATCTCCGCGAACGGCAGCACGACGGCACTGACCATCGGCCTCGTCGGCGTGGCCGTCGGCGTCGCCGGCAAGTCCGGTCTGGTCCCGTTCCACGACTGGCTGCCGGACGCCATGGAGGGCCCGACCCCGGCGTCGGCACTGATCCACGCGGCGACGATGGTCGCGGCCGGCACGTACGTCATCGCGCGGCTCTTCTCGCTCTACGCCTCCCACGACGGCGCCCGCACGTTCCTCGCCGTCCTCACCGCGGTGACGATGGTCTACGCCGCGCTGCTCGCCCTCGTCCAGACCGACTTCAAGCGGATGCTCGCCTACTCGACGTTGAGCCAGATCGCGATCATGCTCTCGGCGCTCGCCACCGCGCCGCACGAGCTCGGGCCGGGCGCGGGCCTGTCCCACCTCATCGGCCACGCGTTCTTCAAGGCGCTGCTCTTCCTGGCCGCCGGCTGGCTGTCGGTGCTCGCCGGGGCCACCGCCCTGGTGGCGCTCCGCGGCCGGCTCCGGCCCACGGGCGCGCTGCGGTGGGCCACCGGCCTCGGCCTTGCCTCGCTCGCGGGCGTCCCGCCCCTCATCGGGTTCTTCACCAAGGACACCGTCATCGACGCCGCTCTCGAGGGCGAGGGCGGCGGGGCCACCGTCGTCGTGGTCGCGCTCTTCGTCACCGTCGTGCTCACGGCGGCCTACTGCACCCGGGCCTGGCTGCTCCTCGACACCCCCGTGGCCGAGGAGGTCGCAGATGCCCCGGAGGCCGACGAGCTGGTCGACGGCCCGGAGACCGACGAGGTCGTCGTCGCCGAGGAGGTCATCGCCGTCGTGACCGCCGCCGACAGCGCCGATGACGCCGAGGTCGAGCGCGTCCACGCCCACGGGCACGAGCCGATCACCCTGTCCGCGGCCCTCGTCGTCTCGGTCCTCGCGGCGCTCTGCGTCATCGGCACGCTCTTCCTCACCGGTCTGCGCGGAGGGATCCACGTGGGCCTGCTCAGTGCCCTGCTGTCCGTGCTCCTCGTGATCGGGGCCGCCTTCGCGGTCTGGTCGCTGAGCGGGCAGGGTCGCGTCGACGTCGCCGAGCGGGTCCCGGCCGGCCTGCGGGGCCGGGCCGTGCGCGGCTTCGGTATCGACACCGCCTACGTCGGGGTCGGAAGTGCCGTCACGGCCACCGCCCGCCTCGTCGTGACCCTCGACCGCGACGTCGTCGACGCCTACCCGAGGGCGACCGCCGTGGTCGTCCGAAGGCTCGGGCGTCTCGGTGACCGTGCGCACCGTGGTGTGCCGTCGACCGCGCTCGTGGCCCTGCTCGTCGGTGCCGTCGCCGTGGCGGTCCTGGGGGTGGCCGCATGGCGCTGACCGTCATGCTCCTCGTGCCGTTGCTCGCGGCCATCGCCCTGGTCGCCATCCCCGGCGAGTCGCGGGCCGAGCGTGGGATCGCCCTCGGGGCGTCCGTCGTCACGGCCGTCCTCGCCGTCGTCGTCGTGGCCACCCGGGCCGAGGTCGACGTGCCGTGGATCCGCTCGCTCGGGGTGCGCTGGCACTTCGGGGTCGACGGCGTCTCGGCCGCGCTCGTGCTCCTGACGGCCCTGCTCACCGTCGGTGTCGTCGCCCACGCGCTGTCCGGCCCGATCCCCAAGGGCGGCACCGGGTCGACGTTCCTGGGCTGCATCCTCCTGGTCGAGACCGGCGCCCTCGGCACGTTCCTGGCTCGCGACGCCATCCTCTTCTTCATCGCGTTCGAGGTCGTGCTCGTGCCGATGTGGGTGCTGATCCGGCGGTTCGGCGACGACCACGTGCCTGACGAGACGCGGGCCGACGCCGCGGGCCGGTTCGTGCTGTTCACGGTTCTCGGCTCGACGCTCATGCTCGTCGGGATCCTCTTCCTCGTGCACCACCAGGGCACGTCCGACCTCGTGGTCCTCGC
Organism: Actinomycetes bacterium; assembly: GCA_023451855.1. GTDB lineage: Bacteria > Actinomycetota > Actinomycetes > Actinomycetales > Dermatophilaceae > Monashia. Next base: position 975 of record JAEXXY010000206.1, on the reverse strand, counting down.
GGCCCGGCACGGCGAAGGACTGGCCCGGCCGCTGCAGGTCGCCATCGCGGCGGTGCTCCTGCTCGGCCTCGGTATCAAGGTGCCGCTGTGGCCGCTTCACACGTGGCTGCCGTCCGCGCACACCATCGCCCCGACGGCGGGCTCGGTGCTCCTCGCGGCCGTCCTGCTGAAGATGGGCACCTACGGGATCGTCCGCCTCGTCGTCGCCACGGTCCCGGCCGGTGTCGCCGCGCTCGCGCCGCTGCTGGCCGTCCTCGGCGTCGTCGGCATCCTCTGGGGAGGCCTTGCCTGCCTCGTCGAGCGCGATCTCAAGCGGCTCATCGCCTACAGCTCGGTGGCGCATATGGGCTTCGTCGCGCTGGCGATCGCCTCGGGCAGCGAGACCGGTCTGCAGGCCGCGCTCTTCGGCAACATCGCGCACGGCGTCGTGGCGGCGCTGCTGTTCCTCGTCGTCGGCGAGCTCAAGGAGCGGTGGGGCTCGGCCGACCTGCGGGTGGCCCGGGCCGCACTGCGCGACAAGGCTCCTCGCCTCGGCGGCGTGCTCGTCGTCGGGCTTGCCGGCGCCCTGGGGCTGCCGGGCCTCATCAGCTTCTGGGGCGAGTTCCTCGCCCTGTACGCCACGTGGTCACCGGCCGAGGGCCGGCCCGTCACGCTGCTGCGGGTCTGCGTCCTGCTCGGCGCGGTGGGCCTGGCGCTGGCGGCGGGCTACTCGCTGCGCGTCGCGCGCATCGTCTGGGCGGGGGAGGGCAGCGATGCTGCCGTCGGGCCGGCCGCCGAGGCTGTCGCCGACGCCCGTGGCGTCCGCTGGGGCGTCATGCTGGCGCTCGTCGTCGTCATCGTCGTGCTGGGGGTGGCGCCGCACCTGCTGCTGTCACTGTCCGACGCCGCAGCTTCCGGGCTGATCACCGGTACGGGGGTGGCGCCGTGAGCGGGCTGAGCCTCGACCTCGCCGTCCTCCTGCCGGCGATCGTGCCG
>JAEXXY010000202.1 GCA_023451855.1 Actinomycetes bacterium | reverse complement strand
GCCCTCGGCCGCCCGGCCGAGGACGGCGGGGCGCTCACCCACCTCGACGCCGAGCACGCCCTCTTCGCCGTCGGCATCGCGGCGACGCCCGAGCTGGCGGCGGCCGGTCGCGCGGACGCCGACCGGCTCGTCGCGGCGATGCGGCCCTTCGCGTCGGGCCGCAGGTACCTCAACTTCGCCGAGGAGCCGATCGACGTCCGGTCGGCCTTCGACGAGCTGACCTGGTTGCAGCTCAAGGGGATCCGGTCGGCGTTCGACCCGGAGAACCGTTTCGTCGCGAACCACCGCGTGCCGCGCCTGTTCGAGGACGGCCGCGTCACCGACTGACCGACGAGAGCGCGAGGCCCGGTCGGCCCGACGTCGAGAGAGCAGCTCGCCCCTCGCGGACGTGCTGCTCTCTCGATCGCGCTGCCCGGGTCGGTGCGCGCTCGAACTACGCTCGGGGCATGGCCTTCGACGTCGACCGCGTCCGCTCGCACTTTCCCTCGCTGCGCTCCGGCGCCGCCCACTTCGACGGCCCGGGTGGTTCGCAGACGCCCGACGTCGTGGCCCGGGCCGTCGCCGACACGATGACGTCCTCGATCTCCAACCGTGGCACCGTGACCCCGGCCGAGCGGCGCGCCGATGCCGTCGTGCTCGATGCCCGCGCCGCGATCGGTGACCTGCTCGGCACCGACCCCCGCGGCGTCGTCTTCGGTCGCAGCGCCACCGAGCTGACCTTCCACCTGGCTCGCACCCTCTCAGCCGGCTGGGGGCCCGGCGACGAGGTCGTCGTCTCCCGTCTCGACCACGACGCCAACGTGCGGCCCTGGGTGCTGGCCGCCGAGGCCCGAGGCGCCACGGTCCGCTGGGTCGGGTTCGACCCTGCCACCGGCGAGCTCGACGCGTCGGACGTCGCGGCCGTCGTGTCCGACCGCACGCGGCTCGTCGCCGTCACCGCGGCCTCCAACCTCATCGGCACCCGACCCGACCTGCCTGCCGTCGCCGACGTCGCGCACGACGCCGGCGCGCTGCTGTGGGTCGACGGCGTCCACGCCACGGCGCACGTGTCGACGGACGTGGCCGCGGCCGGCGCCGACCTCTGGGTGTGCTCGCCGTACAAGTTCCTCGGCCCGCACCTCGGCGCCCTCGCCGCCCGCCCCGAGCTGCTCGAGACGCTGCACCCGGCCAAGCTGGTGCCCTCGACCGACGCCGTCCCGGAGCGCTTCGAGATCGGCACCCTGCCGTACGAGCTGCTCGCCGGCACGACTGCGGCCGTCGACTTCCTCGCTGACCTGGACCGCGACGCGTCGGGCCGCCGGACGCGTCGGGAGGCGCTCGTCGCCTCGTTCGCCGCGCTCGAGGCGCACGAGGACGCCCTGCTGGCGACGCTCGAGGAGCGGCTGCGCGCGGTGCCGGGCCTCACCGTGTGGAGCAACGCGAAGCGGCGTACACCGACGTTGCTGTTCACCATCGACGGCATCGACCCGCAGGCGGTCCGGCAGGGCCTGGCGGAGCGTGGCGTCAACGCGCCGGCCGGCCACTTCTACGCCTGGGAGTGCAGCCACCACCTCGGCCTCGGCGCCGTCGGCGGCGTGCGGGCCGGGCTCGCCCCGTACACGAGTGCCGAGGACGTCGACCGCCTCGCGCGTGGCGTCGAGGAGATCGCCGGGTCCATCCGGTGACGCGTCCCGTCCGCGAGACCCCGGGCCCGGGGCAGGAGTCGGTCTGGGACTACCCGCGCCCGCCCGCGCTCGACGCGTCGGGCGAGCTCGTCGAGGTGCAGCTCGGCGGCGTCGTCGTGGCCCGCACTCGCGCGTCGCTGCGGGTGCTCGAGACGAGCCACCCTCCGACGTACTACCTGCCCACCGACGCGTTCGTCGACGGCGCCCTCGTGCCCGTCGAGGGCCACACGGTGTGCGAGTGGAAGGGGCGCGCGTCCTACTTCGACGTCGTCGGCGGCGGCCGGCGCGCCCCGCGGGCGGCGTGGACCTACCCCGAGCCGGTCGACGCCTACGCCGCACTGGCCGGGCACGTGGCCGTCATGCCGGGGCTCGTCGACGCGTGCTTCGTCGACGGCGAGCGGGTGCGGCCGCAAGAGGGCGGGTTCTACGGCGGTTGGGTGACCGACCGCGTCGTCGGCCCCTTCAAGGGCGGCCCCGGCACTTGGGGCTGGTGACGCGGGGGGTCGCGCGACCCGCCTCGAACGATGGGTCCCGGCACCGGCGGTTCCGGTGGGTGCGGCCGGGGCCCCACTTGCGTCCGATCGCTCTGCATTGCTCCACCAGGTGAGCCACGTCCGGCCATTGGCCGGGCTGGCCCACGTGGTGGAGCAGTGCAGAGGGCGTCGGAGACGTCTCCCCGGCCCCTCAGAGGTCGGGGCGGCAGGACCCGCGACCGAGGATCGCGAGGCCGCGGCGGTCGCCGTCGGCGGGACCGGACACCGCACCGCCCGACTCCCACATCAGCTCGGAGGGGTCCTGCACGTGCCCGAGCCCGAGGACGTGCCCGAACTCGTGCTCGACGACGGCGCGCGCCGAGTCCCGCCGGCCGGCCGTGAGCAGCGCCGTCATCGGGTCGCGGTCGAGCCACACGGCGCCCGTGACGTAGACGAGCAGGCCGTCGCTCGCCGCACGCGGCGTGCTGCCGCCCAGGCCGATGGCACCGCCCGCGAGACCCGGCACCTCGTCGGGGCTGGCGAAGGCGACGTAGACGGGCGCCCACCGGTCGCCGTAGCGCTCGGGCTGGTACGGGTCGCGGTCCGGGTCCGGCGCCTCGTCGGTCAGGCCGTCGTAGACGAACTGCAGGCCCGAGGCCTGCGACATGACGTCGGCGGCCTCGCGCACCAGCGCCTCACCGCCCTCCGGGAGCCCGACGCTGCTGACGACGAGGTGCACGGGACGGCAC
>JAEXXY010000006.1 GCA_023451855.1 Actinomycetes bacterium | reverse complement strand
GAACGCGACCGCGGCTCCGGCGGCGACGAACAGCGCTCCCCGAGTGACGGGCGACAGGGCTCGGCCCGGCGACGCGGCGCCGACGAGACGGGGTCCGCTCGGGGGCGCGGTGTCGCTCGTCGCCCGGGTCGCCGCCTGCCGGTCGAGCGCGTCGATCTGGAGCACGAGGTCGGCCTGACGCGCCGTGAGCTGGGCGAGCGTCGCCGCGTCGGCCTTTCCTGCGGCGGAGGAGGCGCCCTCGGCGCGGACCCGGCTCGTCGTGCGGACCAGCTGGTCCTGCACGGCGCCGAGGCTCTCCTTCAGCGTGGCCTTGCGCTTGTCGAACGACGCGCGCTCGTCCTGGTCCGAGGGGCTGGCGAGCTCACGGAGGTACTCGACGTCGGCGGTGGCCACCGCCGTCGCGAGCTGTTCGGCGTCCGACGCGCTATGCCCCTGTGCGGTGATCGTCAGGACGTCGTCCGTCGGCGCGTCGACCTGGACCCGCCCGGCGATCTCCGCGGCGCTGGGGCGCCCCCGGGTCAACTGTCCTGCTCGCGTGAGCACCGTCTCGCTGGAGGCGATCTCGGCCTGGGTGGCAATGGCGTGGGCCGTCGCCGAGGCCGACGAGTTGGCCGGAGTCGCCGGGAAGAGCACCATGGCGGTGCTGCTGTAGACGGGCGGCAGGCTCAAGAAGGCCGCACCACCGGCCAGCCCGCCCAGGGCCGACGCGGCGACGAGCACGCCGGTGTGCCGGCGCAGGATGGCCCACACCGACCGGAGATCGACGATCTGCTCGCTCACTGCATCCCCCCCGGATGCTCGAGGACGTGCGTCAAAACTATCTCCGGAACCTCGGGCACCACTGCGGTTTGCGGTTTTGCGGGGAGGTGCCGCGACGGTGCCTGCGGTCGCAGGGTCGTGCACAGCGTGAGGGCGCCGTCCCACTCGCCGTCACCGACGAGGCTCGTGCTGGGGACGCGCTCGCCGAACCGCGGTGAGTACCAGCCGATGATCGGGTCCGTCTCCCCGCGGTGCGCGGTCCATCGCAGCCGGGGCGGCAGGTCGAGGACCGCGCGCTGCGGGCCGTGGTCACCCGTCCACGACAGGTGCGCCACGTCTCCGTCGAGCGTCACCGACACGTCCGGGCCGAGGTGCCAGAACAGGCGAGCCGCGTGCCGTGCGGACCCGACGAGGGTGTCGACGACCTGGAGCTCGCCGGTGTCGCGGTCGAGGGTCACGTGTCTGGTGTGTCGGAGCGCTGGGTCGAGGCGCGCGTAACCGGTGTGGGACGCGGTCCACGTCAGACCGGCCGCACCGTCGGAGCGCTCCAGCGCCCGGTGGGGCACGCGCACCGTGTCGTCGACGGGCTCCTCCACCGCGTCGGTGCGAGTGCGCCAGAGGAACGGCCCTCCTTCGACCGACTGGCTCGTCCCGTCGATCTCGACGGTGTTGTGTGCCCGCGTCGACCGGAAGTAGCTCCGCCATTCGGGCTCGCCGTGGTAGCAGTAGGTTCCGGGGTCCGCGAAGACGTCGACGGAGCCGTGCCGCACCTCCAGCGAGAGTGCGTCGGCGTGCGCATGGGCGGCGATCGACAGGAAGCCGTGCGGGCCACCGTCGCACCGGCACCACAGCGTGGGCTCCCCCGGACGAGGGCTTGTCCGCAGGATCCGGATGCCGGCGTCCGGGAAGGCCACGGGTGCCGACGTCGGCCGGTCCGGCACCGTGGTCGGCCCGGTCAGCGCGCCGAGGACGATGCCGGTGATCCCGCGGCTCGCCTCGGGCCACCACGCGAGCGGCCCGAAGACGCTGGCCCCGCAGTCGAGCAGGGTCAGCCACGGGTCGGCGTCCGGCGCCTCGAGCACCAGCCCGCGTCCCTCGTCGCCGTCACCCTGTCGCGGAGGGCGGCCGGCGTCGTCGAGGAGTGCCACCGCCGCGTCGAGGGAGGCGACGAGCAACCGACGCGTCGCAGGCGGCAACGGGTGACCGGCGCGGTCGCCCTCGGCCAGCGCGACGAGACCGAGCTCGGTGACGAACCGGTGGTAGTCGGTCGCCAGCTCGCGGTTGACCCCGCTGGGGAACGTGTTGCTCCCCAGCGCCGCGACCAGCTCACGCGAGGCCTGCTCGCGCCAGCGCTCGCTCGAGGCGTACCAGGGGAAGGCGCAGGCGGCGGCGAGCCGGCCGCAGGCCTCGGCGACGACATGGTTGTTGGCGGAGGATCCCCGGCTGCGGAACGCAGCGAGGTACTCCTGGTGCCAGGCGATCTGGCGCAGGGCCAGCTCGTTGTCCTCGAAGAGCTCTGCGACGCCGTCCCACCCGTCGAGGAGACGACGCACCCAGACCCAGCTGACCAGCCTCACGCCGAGCTCGATGCCGCTGGTCCAGTGAACGCCCGAGAGGAAGGGGTTGGCGCTCCACCAGGAGTGCAGCTGCGCGGCCACCACTGTGGCGTAACGCCCGTCGCCCGTCAGCCACCAAGCCGCTGCGAGGAGGGTGAGGTGGTGGTGCCGGGACAGCTCCCACACCGCCTTGACGTTGCCGGTGCTCCGCTCGTCGCGGTGGTCGACCGCAAAGGCGAGCCCGGCCTGCGGGGCCCGGCGACCGGTGACCGGGTCGAGGAACCAGTCGGGGTCGACGATGTCGGGCCGCCTCCGGCCGAGGACGGTCCAGTCGCCGGCCAGCAGCCGGTCGGCGGCAGCGACCAGGGCATCCCTCGCCTCCGCGGGGACGGTGTCGGCGACACCGTCGGGCAGCACCGAGACGAAGCGGCGCTCCTGCAGGAGGCCGGGCACCGGGCCTCGGAGGTCCGAGAGCTCGTGGGGCGCCACCTGGCGGCGGCTCCACACCAGGTGACGGGCTTGGTCGCCCATGCGCGAAGCGATCTCGCTCGGCGGCATGCCACGCAGCCGGTGGAGGTACCACTCGAGAGGGCGACTCACGGGACGACCGGTCGCTTCAGAGCCAGGCTCTTGTCGACGGCGATGGTGGCCCGGGTCGTCGCGACGAGGGAGTCCAGGGCGATGGGCATCGGTCCTCCGGTGCGCACGGCCTCCACGAAGGCGGTCAGCTCGGCGCGTTGTCCCTTGTCCTGTCCCGCCATGGAGCGCTTCACGCTCCTGCCCGAACGGCTCCAGACCGTGGCGCGCGTGAAGTTGTCCAGCCGGGCGTTGCGCCCGCTCCCGGTGACGTCCAGGGTCTCCTTGGGGAACCGGCTGTCCCCGTCGGTGTTGTACGCGATCGTCGCGAGCGACCCGTCGTCGTAGCGCAGCAGGGCCTCGAGGTTGAGACCGTTGGAGGTCTGGTGGGCCGACACCTCCACGGGCGGGTGGCCGATCCAGGCGCTGAGGGTGTCGATGAAGTGGCCACCCTCCCCCAGGAACCGCGACCCCTCGAGCTGTTCGTCGAGGTACCAGCTCGAGGCGTCGAGACGACCGGCGTTGACGAGGTAACGGGCGCTGACCGGCCCACGGGCAGTGCCGAACCGGCGGCGCAGGTCACAGAACAGCGGGGCGAAGCGCCGGTTGAAGCCGACCATGAGGCGGTCGTTGCCGGTGCGCCCCACGACCTCGAGCACGCGGTCGATCTCCGGCTCCGTGAGCGCGAGGGGCTTCTCGACGAAGACGGCCTTGCCCGCCTCGAGGGCACGGCACACGAAGGAGGCGTGGGAGTGGTGCCGCGTGACGACGAACACGGCGTCGACGGCGGGGTCGTCGAGAACAGCGTCCGCGTCGGTGGCGAGGTCGCGGAAGCCGAACTTGCGCTGGGCGTTGACGGCGGAGAGCGAGCGCGTCGTCGCGACCCTCGCGAGCAGCACCTGCGGGTCCTTGGCCAGGTGGGGCAGCAGCATCGACGTGGCGTAGCTCCCCGCCCCGATGAAGCCGACCCGAACACGGTCCAGCGCGCTGGCGTCGGTCAGCGGGTGCCGAGCGGCAGGGCGCGGCGACGCCGTTGCCGGCACAGGCTTCGCCGTGTGCCGGTGGCCGTTCGTGGAGCCATTTGTGGCGGGCCTCGCGGTGCTCGCGGCCTCCTGCCCTCCATCTCCGCGCGCCAGCCCCTCGGCCTCGCCCGTCGTCGCTGCATCGTAGTGCGGATACTCGAAGAGGAAGCCGACCCCTCGCAGCGACCCGTCGCGAAGGTCGGAGTAGACCTGTGCCGCGTCGCCGATCGGGTGCACGCCGGACACCAGCGTGGCCACGTCGACCGTCCCCTTCGCGACGAGGTCGAGGAAGCAGCCGAGATTACGTCGCTCGGTCCACCTCACGTACGCCGGCGGGTAGTCCACGCCGTCCAGCTCGTACCGGTCGTCGTAGCGGCCGGGGCCGTACGAACGCGAGAAGCGGACGTCGATCTCCTTCTCGTAGAAGGCGTTCCACGGCAAATCGAGGCGCGTCTTGCCGATGTCGACGACGCGGCCCCGGTCCCTGGCCAGCCGCACCGCGAGCTCGATCGGCCCGTTGGTGTCACCTCCCGCGGCCAGGTACACCTGGTCGGCACCGAGACCGTTCGTCGTGGCGTGCAGCACCTGCTCGACGTAGGCGGCTCCCTCCGGGTCGGGACCGGCGCAGGCCAGCGCACCGGCCTGCTCGGCCAGACGACAGCGCTCGGGCACCGTGTCGATGCCCACGACGCGGAGTCCCGCTGCCAGGAGGAGTCGCACGACGAGCTGCCCGACGAGGCCGAGACCGATGACGCACGCGGTCTCCCCCAGCTGGGGCTCGCCACGACGGACCCCCTGCATCGCGATCGCCCCGACCGTCGCGAAGGCGGCGTGGTCGGCCGACACTCCTTGCGGCACAGGCACGCACAGGTTCGTTGGCACCCAGTTCAGCTCCGCGTGCAGGGCGAACTCGTTCCCGGCTGCGGCGACGACATCACCGACGGCGAACTCCTCGGCCCCGGCGCCAACCTCGACGACGATCCCGCAGAGCGAGTAGCCGAGCGGCGTGTAGCTGTCGAGGGTGGAGGTCACCTTCTTGTAGGTGGCGACCGGGCCCTGCTGCGCGACGGAGTCGAGGACCTTCCTGACCTGGTCGGGGCGGGCCCGTGCCTTGCCGACCAGCGACAGACGCGCCTCGGTCACCTTCATCAGCTCGGTCCCGGTCGAGATGAGCGAGTAGAGGGTCCGCACGAGCACTCCACCCGGCTTGCAGGCAGGCACGGGCGCGTCGAGCACGACGAGCTCACCCGAGCGGTAGTTCTGAGCCACCTGTTTCATCTCATTCCCCCACGAAGTCGTCTGGTGCTGCGGTCATTCGGCGCTCACGCCGGCAGCGCGGGCGTTGCGGTACCACAGCTCGAGCGTCAGCAGCTGCCACACCTGCTTGGCCTCGTCGCGGCGCCCCGCGCGCTGGTCCTCGACGAGCCGGCGCAGCGGGTCACGGCGGAGGAACCCAGAACCGACGAGCTCTCCCCCGACCAGCACGTCGTCGACGAGCTCACGCAGGTCCTTGGCCACCCACGCCCGGAGCGGCGCACCGAAGCTGGCCTTGGGTCGGTCGACGATCTCCCGAGGAAGCCACTCACGGGCGACGTCACGCAGCGCGGCCTTCTGCACGCGGCCGCGGATCCGGTCCGAGGCCGGCAGCGAGAACGCGGCGGCGAAGACGACGGGATCCACGAAGGGCACGCGGACCTCCGTCGATGCCGCCATGCTCGCGCGGTCGGTGTAGGTCAGGTTGAGGCCGGCCATGAACAGCCGGGTGTCGGCCAGGCACATCCGGCTCACCATGTCGGTCAGGTCGTTGTCGTCGTAGACCGCGCGGTGCCGCTCGAGCACCTCGTCCACGGCCCCGGCGAGCCCCGGGTCCAGCAACCCCGCGAGCTCGTCCCCGTCGTAGAGGGTGTAGCTGCGCCGGAACGCCTCCTGCTCGGCCAGCCCGGCGAAGGTCACGAACCGCTGGGCCCACCGCACGGTGCGCAGCCCGCGGCCGCCGACGGACACCGGCAGGGCCTCCACCGAGGGAGCCACGACACGGGAGCGCAGCGCCTCCGGCAGCCGTCGGTAGCGCGCCGCCAGCAGCATCGCGTAGTGCTTGCGATACCCCCCGAACAGCTCGTCGGCGCCCATGCCCGACAGGAGCACCTTGACGCCCTGGCTGCGTGCCGCCTCGCACATGAGCACGGTGTTGATC
>JAEXXY010000004.1 GCA_023451855.1 Actinomycetes bacterium | reverse complement strand
CGTCGAACTCGACCGCCCGAGCCCCGAGGCTCTCGTCCTGCCGCTGCAGCTCGAGGAGGCGTTCACGGCGCTGCATCCGCAGGCGCGCGTCGCCGACCATCGCGGCCATCTGCTGGTGCGACTCGATGGCCTCACGGCTGCGCTTGGCGGCGTGCCGCTCGCGGGTGACGAGGTCGTCGAGCACCTCGGCGAGCTCGGCGGCGAGGAGGTCGGGCGCCGACCGGCTCGTCTCCAGAAGGGTGTCGCGGGCGTCGTCGTCGAGGCCGGCCGACACGGCGAAGGCGTGGACGGCGTCGCGGATCTCGGCGACGGCGCCGGCGCGGCGGGCCTGTGCCTCGCGCCCCGCCTCGACGACCTCGTCCTGGACGCGTCGGAAGAACGCCGTGCCGAACACCTTCTCGAGCAGCTTGCCCTTGTCCTCGGACCGGGCCCGCAGGAACGTCGCGAACTCGCCCTGCGGCAGGATCACCGTCTGCACGAACTGGTCGCGGGTCAGGCCGACGGCGCGGGTGATCTCGTCGTCGCAGTCGCCGAGGTTGCTCGAGAGCAGCTCGCCGCCGAGCAGGTCGTCGGGGGTCTGGACCCGCCACAGCTTGACCGACGGGTTCTGCACCGTGGTGCCCTCGCCGCGGGACTTGGGACGCTCGAAGCGCGGCGTGCGCTGCACCCGGTAGATGCCGCTCTGGGTCTCGAAGACGAGCGTGACGACCGGCACGGTGCGCGGGTCGGCGTGGTGGGAGTGGATGCGCTCGACGTCGGCCGAGGCCTGGGCCACCTTGCCGTAGAGGGCGAAGGTGATGGCGTCGATGATCGTCGACTTGCCCGAGCCGGTGGGCCCCTCGAGGAGGAAGAGCCCGGCGCGGCCGACGGCGGCGAAGTCGATGGTCTCGGTGCCGGCGTACGGACCGATCGCCGTCATCGACAGGTGGTGCAGCTGCACGTCAGCCCACCTCCTGCGCCTCGGCGAGGTGCTGGGCCTTGACCGCCGCCTCGTAGCCGGCCGCGAAGACGTCGACCTCGCCGCTGCTCGCCTCGGTCTTGGTGACGTAGGCGATGAAGTCGGAGCCGAGCTCGCGCGGGTCGCGCTCGCTGACGACGGTCGTGCTCGCGCGGGCGCGCTGGACGGTTCCGTCGGGCTCGTGGAAGACCTGCAGGGCGTGCGGGAAGCGCGACTTGACGCGGTCCATGAGGGAGTCGGGGCGGACGCGGTCGGTGACGGTGACACGCACCCACGCATCCTCGGCGGACGCGTGCTCGGGCGACTCGAGCAGATCCTCGAGCGTGCCCCGCAGCGTCGCCATCGCCCGCGGCTGGGCGATCTCGACCGGGGTGACGCGGGCCGGCCCCGACGCGTCGAGGTCGACGAGGAGGGCGACCTTGGTGTGGTCCTGCTCGGAGAAGGAGTAGCGCAGCGGCGAGCCCGAGTAGCGCACCACCGAGCCCTCGGCCGACTCGGGCGCCTGCGGGCCGTGCAGGTGCCCGAGCGCCGCGTAGTCGATGCCGTGGAACGCCGTGCCGGCGACGCGGTCGACGCCGCCCACCATGATCGAGCGCTCGGAGTCGCTCGGCTCGGCGCCGGCGACGAAGGCGTGCGCGAGGAGGACGGAGCGCACCCCCGGCCGGTCGGCGAGGTCGGCCCGGATGCGGTCGCAGGCAGCGCCGACGACGGCCTGGTGCGAGCGGGGCAGCGGCTCGCCGCCACCGGCCAGGGCCACGCGGGCGTGGTCGGGGTCGAGGTAGGGGATGCCGTAGATCGCCGCGCGCACGCCGTCGCGGCCCTCGAGCAGGACGGGCAGGTCGAGCTGGCCGAGGTCGGTGACCATCCGGATGCTCTCCCGGAACAGGCCGGCGCCGTAGCCGAGCCGGATGGCGGAGTCGTGGTTGCCGGAGGTGACGACGACCGTGGTGACGGCGGACAGGCGCGAGAGGGTCCACTCGAGCAGCTGCACCGACTCCACGGGTGGGACGCCGCGGTCGTAGACGTCGCCGGCCACGAGCACGGCGTCGACCGGGACGCCGTCGGGTGGGTCCTCGACGAGCTCGCAGAGGCGCTCCAGGACAGCCGTCTGCGCCTCGTGGAGGTTGACGCCGTGGAGCGTCCGCCCGAGGTGCCAGTCGGAGGTGTGGAGCAACCGCATGCCACGACGGTAGGGCCCGCCGCCGACACGGCCGAAGCCGACACCCCGCACACCCGAGACCCCGCACACCCGGCACACCCGGCACACCCCGCGACGCCCAGGCACACCCCGCGACGCCCCAGGACGCCGAGAGCCCGCCCCCCGCGTGGGGGACGGGCTCTGCGGTCGACGGTGAGGCGTCAGTCGCTCTTGACGAAGCTGAGGATCATCGAGACGAAGGTGATGATGAGCGAGCCGAGGATGGCGTCCCAGAAGAAGTGCTCGACGTGGAAGGACAGGTCGAGCTTGCCCGCGATCCACGACGTCAGCTGGAGCATCAGGGCGTTGACGATGAAGACGAACAGCCCGAGCGTCAGGATGATGAACGGCAGCGACAGCAGCTTGGCGATGGGCCGGATGAACGCGTTGATGATGCCGAAGATCAGCGCGACGATGACGACAGTCTTGACGATCTCGCCCGTCGAGCCCTCACCGAACGTGATGCCGGGGATGAGCCACGCGGCGACCCAGAGGGCCACGGCGTTGATGACCGTCTGGAGCGCGAAGTTGATGAGCATGCGCTCAGTGTTCCACGGGCACGTCCGGGATGTGGTGGTGCGTACCGACATCGCCCAGGGTGTCGCTCTGGTGCTCCGCAGGCGCGTAGCCGGGCAGGCCCGGGTGCTCGTCGCCCGGGATCCGCGGCTGGAACATCGAGTTGAGTCGGAGCAGCTCGGGCTCGACCGTCTTGAGGTGGCTGATGGCCTCGGCCACGGGGACGCGTTCGATGCGGCCCTGCTGCAGGGCGACCATCTGGCCCCAGGCACCGTCGATCGCAGCCTCGACGGCGGCGACGCCGAAGCGCGTGCCGAGCACCCGGTCGAAGGCGACGGGCGAGCCTCCGCGCTGGATGTGGCCGAGGGCCGTCATGCGGCTCTCGATGCCGGTGCGGCCCTGGATCTCGCGGGCGAGGATCGAGCCGATGCCACCGAGGATCTGGTGGCCGTACTTGTCGACCTCGGGCGCGGGGATGTCGATGGTGCCCTCCTTGGGCACGGCACCCTCGGCCACGACGACGATGGTGGCGAACCGGCCCTTCTTGTGCCGGTGCACGATCCGCTCGCACACCTCGTCGATGTCGAAGGCCTCCTCGGGCGTCAGGATGATCGCCGCGCCGCCGGCCAGGCCCGACCACACGGCGATGTGGCCGACGTGCCGGCCCATGACCTCGACGACGAGGACGCGGTGGTGGGACTCGGCGGTCGTGTGGAGCCGGTCGATGGCGTCGGTGCAGATCTGGACGGCGGTCTGGAAGCCGAACGTCATCTCGGTGAGGGAGATGTCGTTGTCGATGGTCTTCGGGACGCCGATGACGGGGAAGCCGTGCTCGTGGAGCCGGTTGACGACGCCCATCGAGCCCTCGCCGCCGATGCCGATGATGGCGTCGAGGCCGTGGCGGTCGTAGGCCTTGCGCACCCGCTTGAGGCCGTCCTCCTGCGCGAAGGGCTGGTCGCGGCTCGTGCCGAGGATGGTGCCGCCGAGGGGCAGGATGCCGCGGCAGCGGTCGACGTCGAGGATCTCGTAGTCGTTGTCCATGACGCCGCGCCACGCGTTGCGGAAGCCGACGACGGTGCTGTCGTAGGTCACTTCCGCGGCGCGGGTGGCGCCGCGGATGACAGCGTTGAGGCCGGGACAGTCTCCGCCTCCGGTGAGGATGCCGATGCGCATGAGCTGGACTTTCGATGTGTGGGCACGATGAAGGATGTCGAGGCGGCACTGACGCGACGATGTGAGCCTAGCCACACGCGGCCCACCACGTCAGGGTTGCGTCCAGAGGCCGGGCACCACGCTGAGACGGGCGGTGGGCCCCACCCTCTAGAGTGCGCCGTATGAGCGACGCCGTCGACCGTGCCGAGAGCCCCGAGCCCGCCGACGCCACGGGCGCCGGCTCCGCCGACGCGTCGAGCCCCCACGCGTCGAGCCCCGACGCGTCGGACCCGGTGCGGCTGCGCGAGGTGCTGTCGCGGATGCCCGACTACAAACCGGGCAAGCCGGCGAGCGCCCCGGCCGGCGTCACGGCCTACAAGCTGTCCTCGAACGAGAACCCGTACGGTCCGCTGCCCTCGGTGCTCGCCGCGATCGGCGACGCCGCGACGACCGTCAACCGCTACCCCGACATGGCGGTCACGGCCCTGACGCAACGGCTGGCGGCGGCGCTCGACGTGCCGGCCGAGTGCCTGGCCACCGGCACCGGTTCGGTCGCGGTGCTGGCGCAGGTCGTCAACGCCGCCTGCGATGCCGGCGACGAGGTCGTGTTCGCGTGGCGGTCGTTCGAGGCCTACCCGATCGTGGCCCAGCTGGCCGGCGCCGAACCGGTCATGGTCGGCCTCGACGCCGACGCCCGGCACCGCCTCGACGCCATGGCCGCGGCGGTCACGGACCGCACCCGCGTCGTGCTCGTGTGCACGCCGAACAACCCCACCGGCCCGTGCGTCCACGAGAAGGAGCTCGAGGCGTTCCTCGCGAAGGTGCCGAGCGACGTCATCGTCGTCGTCGACGAGGCGTACGTCGAGTTCGTCCGCGACCCCGACGCCGTCCGCGGGCTGGAGGTGTGGAAGCGGCACCCGAACGTCGTCGTCCTGCGCACGTTCTCCAAGGCCTACGGCCTGGCCGGCCTGCGCGTCGGGTACGCCGTCGCCCACCCGCCGGTTGCGGCCGCGATCCGCAAGACGGCCACGCCGTTCGGCGTCAACTCGATCGCGCAGGTCGCGGCGATCGCCTCGCTCGACGCGTTCGACGAGCTGGCCGAGCGCGTCGAGACGATCGTCGCCGAGCGCGACCGCGTGACGCAGGCTCTCGCCGACCAGGGCTGGAACCTGCCCCGCACCGACGCCAACTTCGTGTGGTTCCCGCTCGGCGCCGACTCCACCGCGTTCTCGCGCACGTGCGAGGAGGCCGGGCTCATGGTGCGCCAGTACGGCGACGACGGCGTGCGCGTCACGATCGGCGAGGCGGAGGCCAACAGCCGTCTCGTCGAGGTGGCGCAGCGGTTCGGCCCGCGCTGACCCGGTCCGCCTCCCATCGGGCCACGTCCTCGGCCCGCCCCTGCCTCCGTCGCTTCACCACTTCCTCCGCTTCCTCCGCTTCGGCGCCACCCGGTGACGTGTCGGCCCGGCGGGCCGACAATGAGGTGACGTCGCGGTCGGCCGCCGGGTCGATGCCCGGGAGCCGCCGCGACAGGCGGGAGGCGGCATGCGACTCGAGCGAGGGCGCTGGCCGGCGGGGCTCGTGGCCCTGGCCGGGGTGGCCCTCGTCGTGCCGTCGCTGGGGAGCCCGACGTGGCAGCAGACCGTGTCCGCTCCGGAACGCGGCGAGATCCTGTCCCGGCAGCAGCAGTTCAGCTGGGGCCGTCAGGTCGTCGAGGGTTTCGCCGGCTCGCTGTTCGGCATCGTCGAGAACCCGGCCGGACGCGTCGTGCTCACAGCCCTCGTGGTGGTCGCCGCGGGGGCGGCGCTGGCCTGGCTCGTGGTGCCCGGGCGCGTCGCGGTGCTCGGCCCGGTCGCCGTGGCCCTGCTGCTCGGCCACGTCGCATCGAGCGCCACGCAGCGCCTCGGGCGCTCGCTCGCCGACCGGGCGCCGGCCGCTCCCGGCCTCGAGTACGTCGGGGGCAGCACCGACGCCGGGACCGCCGAGACGGCGGCCGCGGTCGTCCTCCTCGTGGCGCTCGTCACCATGGTCGTGACGCTGCTGCGCGGCGCCCGCCTCGACGCGTCGCACCGGACCCCCGCTGACGGCGACGGGATGCTCGAGCCCGCGGGGCGCCATCTCCACGGCCCGGCGGTCGATCTCGTCGACACCGACCCGCCGGCGGTACCGCGGCCAGGGGGAGGGTCGTCGTGAGCGCCGACGACGCGGAGCCCGTCGGCGAGCCCGTCGGCGAAGCCGTCGGCGTGGGTGACGCGCGGGAGTCTGACCCCGACGCGTCGGGTGACCGCGTCCGCGGGCTTCCGCACGTCGTGCGCGGCCGTGAGCTCGTCGCGGTGCTCGGCGCCGCCGGTGCGCTGCTCGCGGTGCCGCAGCTGTTCTGGCCGACTCACTCCGTCGGCGTGCGCGGCGAGGGCCCGTCCGGCGGCTACGACTTCAGGCAGTCGATCTGGAGCTGGGGCCGGTACGCCGACACCACGACCGTCGACGGCGGCCAGTTCGACGTCTCCAACCCGTTCACCCTGACGCTCTTCGCCACGTCGATCGTCGTGGGACTCGGGGCATGCGCCGCCTACGCCCTGCGGGCCGGCGCCGACGGGCAGGTGCTCGGGGCGGCGGGACTCGGCTGGGCGCTGCTCGGCCTCGGTGCGCCCCTCGCGCAGCGCGTCGGCGACACCGTCACCGGTCTCTACGGCGACAACCCCAACATGGAAGTCGACACCCACGTGACCGGGTGGCTCCAGTGGCTGTCGGTGGTGCTGCTCCTCGGGGCCTTCGGCCTCCTTGTCGCCGGCCCGATCATGTCGACGGTGCGCGTCGCATGGCCGGGGCTCGTCGCCGGGATCGTCCGGCTGCGGGAGTCGCGCGAGGTCGAGGACGAACCCCACCCGCTGGCCGACGCGTCGGCCGACATGAGCCCAGCGCGTGGCCC
>JAEXXY010000003.1 GCA_023451855.1 Actinomycetes bacterium | reverse complement strand
CCGGCCCGGGGACGCGTCGGGCCAGCGCCCACGCGAAGGGCACGAGGCGTGCGACGTTGTGCGACCACGGCTTGTTGGGCTCGAAGCCGTCGACGGCGCCGCCGTGCAGGACGAGCACGACGACTCGCGCGTCCGCCGGACGCGCGTGCCACACGAGCGTCGCGAGCGGGAGCCCGTCGTCGGTGCGCGGCGCGTCGACGCGGGACGGTCCGTCGAGCGTCGCGCTCACACCTGTGTCCGGTGGAAGTTCTGGAACGACCGACTCGCGGTGGGGCCGCGCTGGCCCTGGTAGTGCGAGCCGTACTTGCCTGAGCCGTAGGGATTCTCGCTCGGGCTGGAGAGCCTGAAGAAGCACAGCTGGCCGATCTTCATGCCCGGGTAGAGCATGATCGGCAGCGTCGCGACGTTCGACAGCTCGAGCGTGACGTGACCGGAGAACCCCGGGTCGACGAAGCCGGCCGTGGCGTGGGTCAGCAGGCCGAGGCGCCCGAGGGAGCTCTTGCCCTCGACGCGCGCGGCGAGGTCGTCGGGCAGGGTGACCGTCTCGAGCGTCGAGCCGAGGACGAACTCGCCCGGGTGCAGGACGAACCCGTCCTCCCCGGGCCCCACCTCGACGAGGCGGGTCAGCTCGGGCTGCTCGGCCGCCGGGTCGATGTAGGGGTACTTGTGGTTGTCGAAGAGCCGGAAGAACTTGTCGAGCCGGACGTCGACGCTCGAGGGCTGGACCATGTTCTCGTCCCACGGGTCGAGGATGACGCGACCGGCGTCGACCTCGGCCCGGATGTCCTTGTCGGAGAGCAGCACGGGTCGAGGCTACAGGGCGGCCCCTGCAGGGTCCCGGCGCCGCTCGGGCGACGGGCCGACGCGCAGGTCGCGCGAGGTCGACGCGTGGGGCATCAGCCGGCGAAGGGCAGCACGGGCTTCCCGGGCACGGCGACCCGGACCCGGAACACCGAGCCGGCCTCGGGCTCGGGGTCGCTGAGGTTCTCGCGCGACGTCGTGACGTAGAGGTCTCGCAGGTCGTCGCCTCCGAACGCGCAGGCCGTGGTGAGCCGCGCGGGCACCTCGACCTCGGCGAGCACCTCCCCCGACGGCGACACGCAGCGGACGCGTCCGGCCCCGTTCAGCGCGACCCACACGTTGCCCGCGGAGTCGACGGTCAGGCCGTCGGGGTGGCCGGCGTCGGGGGTGTGGAAGGGCCGGCGGCCGGTCAGCTCGCCGTCGACGACGTCGAACACGTCGGTGCGCCCCGTCGGGGTGTCGTCGTAGTACGCGAGCGTGCCGTCGGGCGAGAAGTCGATGCCGTTGGAGATCGTGACGTCGGGTAGGACGGTCGTGACGCGTCCGTCGGGATCGACGCGATAGAGGCGCGCGCCGCCCGGCGTGCGGTCGTAGGCCATCGAGCCGCAGAGGAGCCGGCCCAGAGGGTCACAGCCGCCCTCGTTCATCCGCACCGACGGGTCGTCCCAGAGCGTCAGCCACGGCGTCGGCTCGGCGCCCGGGTCGTCGGCGAGGGCGAGGCCGCGCTCGGTGCCCACGACGTAGCCGCCCCGTGTCCGCGGGCGGACGAACGCCGCGACCTCGCCGACGTGAAGCGAGGCGACCGCGCCGTCGGCGTGCAGCGTCAGGACGTCACCGGCGAGCATGTCGACCCAGCGCAGACCGCCCCAGGTCGGCGACCAGACAGGACCCTCGGCGTGGTAGCACAGCGGCGCGGTGACCTGCTCGGGGCGCGACTGCACGAGGCCGGTCATCAGTCCCACCACACGCCGACGTAGTGGTGCCCCTCGGGCACCGACGGCGCGTCGACGAGCCAGTCGACGCTCGCCGCCGGACCGCCGCTCGGCTCGGTCCCTGCGTCCGCGGTCATGGCGTCGACCTCCTCCGGCATGAGAGTGGTGATGACGGCCACCCCACTCGCATAGGGCCATTCGTCGTCGGGGTAGCTCTGGAACTCGAGCACGTCGAGCTCGACGCGGACGTCGTGCACCTCGGGACGTTCGCGCAGGTCGAAGAGGACGCGTCGGACGGTCTCGAGGGGCATGGCCTCGTCGCGGTTGGGCGCGATGCACCACTCGCAGTCGTTGCCGTCGAAGAACTGCTCGAGGGTGACGGCCACCTGGGTGGAGTCACCGCCGCGGGCCCGCGCGTGCTCGACGAGGGCGGTCTGCTTGGCGAGGTCCATGGTGGTGTCGGGGCCTTGGGGAGACGGTGCGTGGCGGTGGTGGGGCGTCGGCTACACTGACGCCGCGTGCCGCCTCACACCCCTTGTGGGGCACCTGCCGGCGGCCCGTGCGAGCGTAGCTCAATGGTAGAGCGCCAGCTTCCCAAGCTGGATACGCGGGTTCGATTCCCGTCGCTCGCTCCAGCACCCAGGCCCCCTGACCGCCCCGGCGAACAGGGGGCCTGTGACATTTCTCCGATCCACTTCTCCTACATGCCGTAGTAGTGGATGATCGAAGCGTCAGAACGACGCAGCGCGTGCCGGGGAGGACACCTCCACTGCTCCTCTACCAAGGAGGCGCGCCATGCTGGTGCTCGCATCGGACAGCGGGGCCGGGACCTACCTCGACTGGGGCGTCGTCCACGTCTCCCTCACCAACGCCATCATCATCGGACTGATGGTCGTCGTCTTCGTGGCGGCCATCGTCATCCCCTTCCCCAGACCGCGCCCCGAGCGCGACCACGAGCAGAAAGTCGACCCGGGAGTCGACCCGGGTATCGAGCAGGAGAGCCGGACGGAGGTCCGGCCATGAGCGACACCTGGACCGCGCGCCTGCGCACACGCATCGAGCACACCGTCCCGCCCGGAGAGGCACTGCCCGACCGGCAGCCGGCCTACGTGTCGTCGTGGATCTACGTCTTCGGCGTGCTGACCCTGGCCGCGCTGTTCGTCGTCGTCGCCACCGGGTGCGTCCTCGCCCTCGGCGGGGTCGACTGGTGGCACACCTCGTCCACGGGCCACTTCGTCAACAGCCTGCACCTGTGGTCGGTCGAGCTGCTCTTCTTCTTCATGGTCATCCACCTGTGGGGCAAGTTCTGGATGGCCGCCTGGCGCGGCGGTCGCGCGCTGACGTGGATCACCGGCGCCGTCGCCTTCCTCGTCTCGATCGGCACGGCGTTCACCGGCTACCTCGTGCAGGGCAACTTCGACAGCCAGTGGATCAGCACCCAGGCCAAGGACGGGCTCAACTCCGTCGGCGTCGGGGCCTTCTTCAACGTCCTCGACGCCGGGCAGATGCTCCTGTGGCACGTGACGCTCCTGCCGCTCGCCGTCGGCGCCATCGCGGTCGTCCACGTCATCCTCGTGCGTCGCCACGGCGTCGTGCCCCCACTCGGGGAGGAGCTCGGGGAGGAGCTCGGGGAGGAGCTCGACGAGGCGTCCTCGGAGGAGGTGTCGGCACCATGACCACGACCAGGACACGTCCACCCGCCGGGCCGGCCCCGCGAGGCCGACGCCGCACGCCCGACGCACACTCGTTCCCGACGCGTCGCTACGACCTCGTCAAGGAGTTCGTCCTCGCACTGGTCGGCGTCATCGTCCTGACGATCGCGCTCGCGGCGGCGTTCGGTTCGCCCGACGAGCGGGCGATCAGCCTGCAGGACTGGGCCCGGAGCGCGCCGAACGACGTCGTCGCCACCGCCGCGGCCGAGCTGTCCGGCGACAGCACGTCGGCGGGTTATGGCGCGCCGTACAACACCGCGTCCGACGGCCAGACGCTGCTCGGGCTGCCGTTGCAGAAGCTCGCCGGCGTCACCTACCCGATCGACGCGGCGCAGGACTTCGTCATCACCCCGCTCCAGTCGGTGACGGGCGACCCGGCCCTCAGCCTCGCCCTGCGTCGCTGGCGCACGGCCGGCGACGAGCAGCGCGCGGCCTGGGCGAGCGCCTACGCCACCGCCCTCGGGTCCGCCCCGAACGGCGACCCGGCCAAGGTGGCCGCCGGGGACTACGGGCCGGTGCCGACGCTCGCGACCGCCTACGAGAAGGCCGCGGCAGCCGGTGGCCTCGAGCAGATGGTGAGCAACGGCTCCTTCTACGGCAACGACCCGACGCGCCGGCTGCTGCTGCTCGCCGACGGCACCTACCTCGAGGACCAGGCCCGGGCGCGCAGCCTCGGCGGCGACCAGTGGGGGATGATGAACGAGACCGGCAACTACCCCGGCCAGCCGTGGTTGTGGCTCTACACGTTCTGGTACCAGGTGCCGCCGTTCAGCACGTCCGACAACGCCGACGCGCTCGTCTGGGGCCTGATGATGGTGCTCTCGCTGCTGCTCGTGCTCCTGCCGTTCGTGCCCGGGCTGCGCGACATCCCCCGGCTCGTGCCGCTGCACCGGGTCATCTGGCGCGACTGGTACGGGCGCGCGCGTCGTGGAGGCGACGGCGCGCCGCGGACCTAGTCGGAGGCGCGTGTTC
>JAEXXY010000051.1 GCA_023451855.1 Actinomycetes bacterium | reverse complement strand
GCCGTTTCCCGACGCGTCCTTCGACGTCGTGCTCTCGTGCGTCGGGATCATGTTCGCGCCGCACCACGAGCGTTCCTCCGCGGAGCTGCTCCGGGTCACCCGCCCCAAGGGGCGGATCGCCCTGCTCAGCTGGACACCGTCGGGCTTCATCGGCCGGCTCTTCGGGGTCATGAAGCCGTTCGCGCCGCCGCCCCCGCCCGGGGCGCAGCCGGCTCCGCTCTGGGGCGACGAGTCGCACGTGCGTGCGCTGCTCGGCGACGGCGTCAGCGACCTCGAGGCGACGCGGCAGCTGCTCGACGTCCGGTTCGACTCCCCCGAGGCGTTCCGCGACTTCTTCAAGACCGCCTACGGCCCGACGGTCGCCACCTACCGCTCCATCGCCGGGGACGCGGACCGGGTGGCCGCCCTCGACGCCGGGCTGGCCGACCTCGCCCGTGAGGCCACTGAGGCCGACGGCCTGATGCGCTGGGAGTACCTGCTGGTCACCGCGAGGCGCACCGGCTGAGGCCACCGGTCACCGGTCACCGCCGGGAGCCGCCTCGGACCCTGCTCAGAGGCGGCTCTCGGTGGCGTCCGTGCCACCGAGGCGCTGGGCCAGCCACACCGGAAGGATCGACAGCACGACGAGCACGACGGCGATGACGTTGACGACCGGCGCCTGGTTGGGCCGGAAGAGGTTGTTGAAGATCCAGATCGGCAGGGTCGGGCTCTCGGGTCCGGCCGTGAAGGTCGTGACGACGATCTCGTCGAAGGACAGCCCGAAGGCCAGGAGGGCGCCGGCGACGAGGCTCGAGCGCAGCAGCGGGAACGTGACGCGTCGGAACGTCGTGAGCGGCCGGGCCCCGAGGTCGGCCGAGGCCTGCTCGAGCGAGCCGCCGAGCCGCCGCAGACGCGCCGTGACGTTGTTGAAGACGAGGACGATGCAGAACGTCGCGTGGCCGACGATGATCGTGAACAGCCCGGCGCCGATGCCGAAGACGGGCGTCAGGATGTTCTGGATGACCGACTGCAGCGCGATGCCGGTGACGATGCCGGGCAGCGCGATCGGCAGCACGACGAGGAGCGAGATGGAGTGCTTGCCGAAGAAGTCGTAACGGGACAGCGCGAGCGCCAGCAGGGTGCCGAGGACGAGCGCGATCGCCGTCGCGCCCAGGCCTGCCTTGACCGAGGTGACGAGCGCGTCGCGAGGACCCTCGGCGCGCAGCGCGGCACTCCACCACTGCGTCGTGAACCCGGGTGGGGGCCACCCGAAGGTGCGGTCGCTGTTGAAGGAGTTGATGCCGATGACGACGAGCGGCACGTAGACGAAGGCGAGCACGAGCGTGGCGAAGGCGCCGAGGGCGATGCGGGTGGTGCGAGTGAGTCTCATCGCCGCTCCTCAGAGGTTCTCGAGCGCGCCGGTGCGCCGCACCGCGAGCAGGTAGACGACCATGATGAGCGCCGACACCGTGCCGAGCGCCGCCGCGAGCGGCAGGTCGAGGGTGATGTTCTGCAGCACCGTGGTGCCGAGCACCTGCAGCTTGCCGCCCACGATCTGCACCGCGATGTAGTCGCCGAGGCTGAGCGAGAACGTGAAGACCGAGCCCGCCGCGATCGCGGGCAGCAGCGACGGGACGACGACGCGTCGGAACGTCGCGCTGGGGCGCCCGCCGAGGTCGGCGCTGGCCTCGAGGTGGCTCTCGGGCAGCCGCTCGAAGGCGGCGTACACCGGCAGGATCATGTAGGGCAGCCAGAGGTAGGTCAGCGTCAGCACGACGGCCGCGAAGCCGTAGCCCGGTGTCGCGCCGAACGCGCTGTCGAGCACCCCGCCCGGTTGCAGCATCGTGCGCCACGCGTAGGCCTTGACGAGGTAGCTGGCCCAGAGCGGCACGAGGATGGCCGCGAGGAGCAGCGCGCGCAGCCGTCGCGGCGCGACCCGCGCCATGAAGAACGCGAACGGCACGGCGACGAGGATGCACAGCACGGTGACGAGCACCGCGATGAGCAGGGTGCGCCCGATGATCCCGAGATAGGTCGGGGTGAGCAGCTCGCGGTAGTTCTCCAGCGTGAAGGTGCGCACCACCAGGTTGGTGAACGGGTCGGTCGTCCAGAACGCCGTCGCGAAGATGACCGCGAGCGCCCCGAGGTAGGCGACGACGAGCCAGAGCATGGGTGGCGTGAGCAGCGCCACGAGCGCCCTGCGTGATCTCATCGTCGCCTCCTCGGTGGTCGGTGGTCGGTGGTCGGTGGTCGGTGGTCGGCTGGTCCGGTCGTGCGGGTCAGCTGTTGCGGATCTCGGTCCAGGCCTTGGACCACGTCGCGTAGTCGGTGCACTTGACGTCGGTACGCCCGTCGAGGCACGTGGCGATCGGCGTCGTCCAGTAGTGGACCTTGCTGAAGTAGGCCTCGTCCTCGGCGTGGAAGGTCGCGCAGTGGTTCTTGTCGACCGTCTCGGCGCACGCCTTGCGGTTGCCGGGGGCCTCGCCGAAGTACTCGGCGATCTGGGCGTTGACCTTCGGCGAGACGAGGTGGTCGATGAGCTTGTAGGCGCACGTCTTGTGCTGCGACTTCGCCCCCACCATCCACGTGTCGGACCAGCCGGTCGCGCCCTCCTTGGGCAGGAACGCCTCGACCGGCGCCTTCTCGTCCTTGGCCAGGTTGGCGATGACCTGCCACGTCGTGCCGACGGTCGAGGTGCCGTTCTTGAACGCCTGGACCTCCTTGAGGTAGTCGCTCCAGTACTCGCCGATGTTCGCCTTCTGCGCCTTGAGCACGTCGACGGCCGCGGCGAGCTGGGTGTCGTCGAGGGCGTACGGGTCCTTGATCTTGAGGTCGGGCTTGGTCGCCATGAGGTAGAGCGCGGCGTCGGCGATGTAGATCGGCGAGTCGTACGCGGTGACCTTGCCCTTCTGCGCCCCGGCCTCGTCGAAGACGGCCGACCACGAGTCGGGGGCCGGCTTGACGAGGTCGGTGCGGTACATGAGCAGGTTGGCCCCGCGGCCGTGCGGGATGCCGTAGGCCACCCCGTTGACCGAGTTCCACGGCTTCATCTTCAGCGCGTCGAAGATGTCCGGGTAGTTGGTGATGAGCGAGGTGTTGACCGGCTCGACGTCACCGGCCGCGATGAGCCGCAGCGTCGCGTCGCCCGAGGCGGACACGACGTCGTACTGGCCGGTGCGCATCAGCTGCACGGCCTCGTCGGAGGTGCCGAAGGTCTTGATGTTGACCTTGCAGCCGGACGACTTCTCGAAGTCGGTGACCCAGTCGACCTTGGGGTCGTTGGTGCCGTCCTCGACGTAGCCGGGCCAGGCGAGGACGTTGACCTCGCCCTCCGGCGTGCCCAGCGTGTCGAGCGCCTTGAGCGCCGGCACCTGCATGCCCCCCGGGGCCGCGCTGCTGCCCCCGCCCCCGCCGGCGGTCGAGCCGCATCCTGCGAGGGCGAGCGCGGCCACCGCCGCGACGACGCCGGTGAGCGACTTGTGTGACGTACGCACGCCGTTCTCCTTCATGAGTCGGTCCTTGTCGATCCCGGCCCCGAGGGGCCGGGCGTGGCGGCCGCGGGCACGGCCGCCGGGGTGCTGGGGACGTCGATGACGTGCGCGGGGTCCCAGCGCAGGGTGACGCGGTCCCCCCGCCGCGGCGCCGACGGGGCACGGGCCCCGCTGTTCTGCTCGAGGGCGGTGAGGCGTCCCCCGGCGTCGAGGGCGACGACGTACCGGGTGACCGGCCCGCCGTACACGACCTCCTCGAGGGTGCCGGTCGCCTCGGGGCCGCCGTCGGAAGCGCCGTCAGAGCGTGCCGCGCCCACCTCGGGCACGACGACGAGCTTCTCCGGGCGGATCGCGAACGAGCCGTCGCGGCGGATGACGGACCGGGCCGCCTCCCCCGTGAGCAGGTTGGAGGTGCCGACGAAGCCGGCGACGAACGCCGTGCGGGGGCTCTCGTACACCTCGTGGGCGGTGCCGACCTGCTCGATGCGTCCGGCGTTGAAGACCGCGACGCGGTCCGAGAGCGTCAGCGCCTCCTCCTGGTCGTGGGTGACGAAGAGAAAGGTGATGCCGACGTCGCGCTGGATGGCCTTGAGCTCGACCTGCATCTGCTCGCGCAGCTTGAGGTCGAGCGCCCCGAGGGGCTCGTCGAGCAGGAGCACCTTGGGCCGGTTGACGAGGGCGCGGGCCAGGGCGACGCGCTGGCGCTGGCCGCCCG
>JAEXXY010000470.1 GCA_023451855.1 Actinomycetes bacterium | reverse complement strand
ATCTCGACCTGCGCCTTGCGGTTGTGCGCCGCACGGTCGAGCAGTGCCGGCAGCGAGCCGATGTTGTGGGTCCCGAAGACGACGTCGACCCACGGCGCCCGCTCGACGATGGCGCCGCGGTCCTTCTGCGCCATGCAGCCACCCACGGCGATCTGCAGGTCCGGGTTCTTCTGCTTGGCCGGTCGCAGCTGGCCGAGGTTGCCGTAGAGCTTGTTGTCGGCGTTCTCGCGCACCGCGCACGTGTTGAAGACGACGACGTCGGCGACCTCCGGGCGTTGCCCCGCGGGCAGGCTCGCGAGGTCGACGTACCCGGCGGTCTCGAGCAGCCCGGCGAGGCGCTCACTGTCGTGGACGTTCATCTGGCACCCGTGGGTGCGCACGTCATAGGTCTTCGGCATGGTCCTTCTCCGTCGCGTCGGCCGGTGACGCGCGAACGGCGCGCGGGCCGCGTCTAGGGTACGGCGTCCGCCTGCCCGGCTCGTCCCCCGCGCCCCGACGGGGGTCGGCCAGCAGGACGTCAGCCGTCGTTCACCCTACGGTGGAATAACCGGACTACGGTCCGGGTTGTAGCAACTGCTTGACAGTTCAACGAACTTGGTGTCACACTTCGTTGAAACTTCAATCAACTACTCCGAAGGACTGATCATGGGACTGTTCAACCGCTCCACCGCCACCGAGGCCCCGACCAAGGCCCCGACCGAGGCCACCTCCGTCGCCGTCGACGACATCTCCGGCGACTACACGCTCGACCCGAGCCACACGCGCATCGGCTTCTCGGCCCGCCACGCGATGGTGACGAAGGTTCGCGGCCAGTTCGAGGAGTTCGAGGGCTCGGCTCACGTCGACACGGCCAACCCGGCCAACTCCTCCGTCACGGTCACGATCCAGGCCGCGAGCGTCACGACCGGCAACGAGCAGCGTGACGGTCACCTCAAGACCCCCGACTTCTTCGACATCGCGAACTACCCGCAGGTCACCTTCGTCTCCACCAACGTCGAGCGTGACGGCGACGAGTGGGACATCACCGGCGACCTGACGATCAACGGCGTCACCAAGTCCGTGACGATCCCCTTCGAGGAGACCGGCTCGGCCAAGGACCCGTTCGGCAACATCCGCGTCGGCTTCGAGGGCGGCGTGACCATCGACCGCACCGAGTGGAACCTCTCGTTCAACGCGGCCCTGGAGACCGGCGGCGTCCTCGTCAGCGAGAAGGTCAAGCTCGAGTTCGACGTCTCGGCGATCGCCGTCGTGCCGGCCCAGGCCTGAACCTCCACCTGAAGGTGAACCCCGGTCGGGACTGACAGGCCCCCGAACAGGCGCCGGAGCAGGCATCGCCGGACCACCATGACGAAGGGCGAGGACCATCGCGGTCCTCGCCCTTCGTCATGCTCCCCCGGCTCCGCAGACCGCGGGCTGCCGTCGATTCAGGTCGCCTCGCCCGCTCACCCGGCCGGCCGGTGGGTCAGTCGCGCTGGTGCTCCTGCGCGAGGTTGACGGCGTCACGGGCGACCGGCCACGCGAGCTCGCCGGAGTAGCCCTTGCGAGCGAGCATCCCGGCCAGTCGGCGCGCCTGCACGTCGGGCGTGAGGCCGTGCATGGAGCGCAGCTTCTTGGCGACGAGCTCCTCGGCCTTGGCGCGCTCGTCGTCGCCGTCGACCTGCTCCAGCGCCTCCTCGGCGACGTCCTGGTCGATGCCCTGCTTGCGCAGCTCGTGCGCGAGTGCCTTGCGCGCCAGTCCCTTTCCGGACTGCTTCGACCGGACGAGCATCTCGGCGTAGGCCTCGTCGTCGACGAGGCCCACCTCGGCCATCCGGTCGAGCACACGGACCGCGACCTCGTCGTCACACCCGCGGTCGCGCAGCTTGCGGGCGAGCTGCGCGCGGCTGCGCGGCGCCATGCTCAGCTGGCGCAGGACGATGGCACGGGCGACCGACTCCGGATCGGCCTCGGGCGCCTCGTGCACGGCGTCGGGTGGTGGCGCGGCACCTGCGCCCCGCCCACGCCTCCTGCCCCGTCGGCGCTCGTCCGAGCCGCCCGGGGCGGCACCCCGCGCAGTCGACGCCGAGGAGTCCCCCGCGCTTCCGGGACCATCGGCCCCGGAACCACGCGTGGACCGGGTGCGGCGCGACGATCGCGCGCGACCGTCTGGGTCGGTGCCGGCCGAGGGCCTGGTGCCCCACGGGGCACTACCGCTCCAGCCAGTCTGCTCACCCCAGGACGCACTGCCACCCGGGCCGTGCACCGCCGCGAGACCCTCGGCCTCGGCGAGGATCGCCGCGGCCCGGGCCAACCGCTCCTCGACCACGGGGTCGACGGCGGCCGGCCGGGCCGGGCGTCCTGCTGCAGACCTCACGATCAGAAGTCGACGGGGACGTCCGCACCCCCGGCGGGCTGGTCGACGCGCGGCCCGACGCCGAGCTTCTCCTTGACCTTCTTCTCGATCTCGTCGGCGAGGTCCGGGTTGTCCTTGAGGAAGTTGCGGGCGTTCTCCTTGCCCTGGCCCAGCTGGTCGCCCTCGTAGGTGTACCAGGCGCCGGCCTTGCGGACGAAGCCGTGCTCGACACCCATGTCGATGAGGCCGCCCTCGCGCGAGATGCCCTGGCCGTAGAGGATGTCGAACTCCGCCTGCTTGAACGGGGGCGACACCTTGTTCTTGACGACCTTGACGCGGGTGCGGTTGCCGACCGGCTCGGTGCCGTCCTTGAGCGTCTCGATGCGACGCACGTCGAGGCGGACCGAGGCGTAGAACTTCAGCGCCTTGCCACCCGTCGTCGTCTCGGGCGAGCCGAACATGACGCCGATCTTCTCGCGGAGCTGGTTGATGAAGATCGCCGTGGTGCCGGTGTTGTTGAGCGCACCGGTCAGCTTGCGCAGCGCCTGGCTCATGAGGCGGGCCTGCAGACCGACGTGGCTGTCGCCCATCTCGCCCTCGATCTCGGCGCGCGGCACGAGGGCCGCGACGGAGTCGATGACGATGATGTCGATGGCGCCGGAACGGATCAGCATGTCGGCGATCTCGAGCGCCTGCTCACCGGTGTCGGGCTGGGAGACGAGCAGCGCGTCGGTGTCGACACCGAGCTTCTTGGCGTAGTCGGGGTCGAGCGCGTGCTCGGCGTCGATGAACGCCGCGATGCCGCCGGCCTTCTGGGCGTTGGCGACCGCGTGCAGCGCCACCGTCGTCTTACCGGAGGACTCCGGGCCGTACACCTCGACGATGCGGCCCCGTGGGAGGCCACCGATGCCGAGCGCGACGTCGAGGGAGATCGACCCCGTGGGAATGACCTCGATCGGCGGGCGGACGTCGTCGCCGAGGCGCATCACCGCACCCTTGCCGTAGCTCTTCTCGATCTGGCCCATCACCGAGGCGAGGGCCTTGTCCTTGTCCATCACCGATGCCATTGCCTGGCCACCTATCTGCCGTCTGCGCTGCGGTCGTCTGCCTTCGACCCTGTACGACGGCGCTCGTGAGATCCGTTGTCGGGTCAGACGTTAGGGGCCGGCGCCGACATCGAGGTTCACCACGAGACGGCCTGTGGACGATGCCTTGGACGACACCGGACCTGTGGAGAACACTACCGAACACGTGTTCGAAGCCGTGCACCGACACGCCGTCGACACGTCGGGCGGGTCACGACGCGCTAACCGACGCCCGGCACGACGCCCGGCACGACGCCCGGCACGACGCCCGTCGCGGCGGCGCCGGCGTCACGGCCCGGCGTCCCGCC
>JAEXXY010000384.1 GCA_023451855.1 Actinomycetes bacterium | reverse complement strand
GAGCGGATGACGGTGAGGCGGAGGGGAGCGGTCCGGGGGCCTCGACGTGGGGGCTCCGCGGCCCCGTGCCGACGACCCGCGCCACATCGACGAGGACACCGAGGGACGCGGCGAGCAGGAGGACGTCGCGCCAGC
This sequence comes from Actinomycetes bacterium, assembly GCA_023451855.1. Taxonomy (GTDB): domain Bacteria; phylum Actinomycetota; class Actinomycetes; order Actinomycetales; family Dermatophilaceae; genus Monashia. The sequence goes on along the minus strand of JAEXXY010000384.1, from coordinate 2,368 downwards.
GTCTGCGGGCAACGCCGGCGTCGACCGCGACGGCGTAGGTCTGCTCGCGCGTCAGCGACCCGTCGAGCCCGGCGAGCAGGGCCGCCTCCTGCGGCGTGATGCCCTCGACGACGGGCGCTCCCGGCCGCAGGCCGAACTGGACCTCGCCGGGCCGGCGCACGTAGGGACGCAGCCACGCCGGCAGGCGGGGGCGGTCGGGGACCGGGGAGGGGGACATCGGGACCTCCAGGGCAGCTCGAGCGGTGGGACCGGTCCGCGTCGGGCGGGCATCCGGGTCCGCTCAGGCTGGCAGGCGCGCGTCGAGGCGCGAGCGCGTCGTCCACAGGCCCGCGGGCGCGCACGAGGGGCGGGACCCGAACGGGTCCCGCCCCTCGAAGTACGGCGTCAGCGACGCCGTCGCGACCTGGTCAGGCCTTGCCCAGAATGCGGTTGAGGTTCGTGCCACAGACGGGGCACTGGCCCTTGGCCATGCGGCGACCGTTGTCGGAAACGACAACCTTGCCCTCGGCCTCGCGCTTCTCCTTGCACTTCACGCAGTAGAACTCGCCCTTGTAGGTCTCGTCAGCCATTGGTGTCTCCTTGTAGCTGGCGCCCATCCGACGGGCGCCTCGACTCCTGCAACCCTAGAGCACGCTGAGCACGAAATCATGCTCATCCCCCGCTGGGCGCGCGCGTCGCCGATGAGGTACAAGCCGTGCTCGGCGCCGCCCTCGCCGCCTCGCGCGCCGGTACGACACGGTGAGCAGGGCGCGAGCACGGCCTGAGCACGGCGTGAGCACTGCCTGAGCACGGCGTGAGCACGGCGCGAGCGGTGCCACGTTCCGGGCTGGGGGACAGGCCCCCCGCGGGGCATCCCGGCGCCCCGAACCTCTCAGCGAGTGAACACTCCGCCACTCCCGTACCAGTGGCCCGAGTGAAGGGAGTGATGCGTGGGGGGCTGGATCCCCCACGCGGTCGTGGGGTGGGTGTGGGAGGTGTGACGTGTGGGACGGGGTGCTCACTCGACGGGACGGGCGAGGGATGGGGTGAAGGATGGGGCGAGAAGTGCGTCTGCGAGGGCGGTCAACGGGTATGGGGGCGACGCACGCAGCCGGCCGCCTACCGCGCGTCAGCCGCCTGCTCCCGCCCGCTGTCGGCGGGCTGTCCTAGCCTGCCCTTATGGCAGTGGCGTCGCGTGAGGTGGTGCACACGGTGGTCGACGGTGTCGCCGTCGAGGTCCGCCGCAGCCCGCGCCGCCGTCGCACCGTGTCGGCCTACCGGCAGGAGGGTCGGCTCGTCGTCCTGGTCCCGGCGCGGATGAGCCGCGCCGAGGAGGGGGAGTGGGTGCGCACCATGGTCGCCCGCGTGGCGGCATCCGAGAAGCGCCGGCAGCGCAGCGACACCGACCTCCGGCGCCGGGCCCTGGAGCTGTCCCGCGAGCACCTCGGCGGTCGGGCCGTCCCCTCGAGCGTGCGGTGGGTCGGCAACCAGGCGAGCCGCTGGGGCTCGTGCACGCCGGCCGATGGCACGATCCGCCTGTCCGACAAGCTGCACGGCATGCCGTCGTGGGTCGTCGACTACGTCCTGCTCCACGAGCTCGCCCACCTGCTCCAGCCCGGGCACGGCCCGCAGTTCTGGGCGCTCCTTGAGGGCTACCCGCGCCTCGAGCGGGCCCGGGGCTACCTCCAGGGCGTCTCCGCCGCAGCCGGACTCGACCTCAGCGACGACTGACAGCCGGCTGTGACGGGCTCGTCCCGGTGGGGCGCTGACCGACGCGTCAGCCGCGCAGGGCGTGCAGCCCCGCGTCGACGAGCGGACGCAGCTCGTCACGGGTGCCCTCGGGCAGGCCGTCGACGGGCCACCAGCGCACGTCGAGCGACTCCTCGCTGACGCGGGCCCGGGCACCGCGGGGCACTACCGCGGCGAAGCGCACGTCGAGGTGCTCCCGGCACGTGCCGAAGTCCCCGACGAGCTCGTGCCGGTCGAGGTGCACGATCCCGGGCAGCACGGTGAGCCCGTCGATGCCCGACTCCTCCGTGGCCTCGCGGCGGGCGGCGTGCCACACCGAGGCGTCACCGGCCTCGTAGTGCCCGCCGAGCTGGAACCACGCCAGCGCCCGGCGGTGGTGGGTGAGCAGCGTCGACGTACCCTCCGCGTCGAGGACGACGACGCTCCCGGTCAGGTGCGCCGGCGGCCCCAGCTTGCTCATCGCGTCCGGGTGGGTGCCCAGGTGGGCGAGGAACTCGGTACGGAGGCGCTCCTGTGCGGCGTCGGGCGCCTGCCACGACTCGAGGCGCGCGACGGCATCGGCTCGAAGGCGCAGCCAGGCATCCTCGACCGCAGCCGAGGCGTCCGCCCCGTGCTCGGCCGCCGGCCCGGTGTGCCGGGC
>JAEXXY010000258.1 GCA_023451855.1 Actinomycetes bacterium | reverse complement strand
CCATCCGCAACCGCGGCACCACCGTCGGCTCGCTCGCGCACGCCGACCCCGCCGGCGAGATGCCGTCGGTGCTCGCCCTGACCGGCGGTGTCATCGAGGCCGTCGGCCCGAACGGCGCCCGCGAGATCCCGTGGGACACCTTCTTCCTCGGCCCGCTCGAGACCTCCCTCGAACACGACGAGCTCGTCGTCGCAGCCCGGTTCGGGCGCTTCCCGGAGGGCACCCGCACCGCCTTCGCCGAGTCGGCTCGCCGGCACGGCGACTACGCACTGGCCGGTGTCGGCGTCGCGGTGACGCTCGCCGACGGCGTCGTGTCGGCGGCCCGCGCGTCGTTCGTTTCGGTGACGCCGGTGCCCTCGGTCCTCGACCTGGGCGACATCCTCGGCGGGCTCGAGCCGGGCACCGACGCGTGGGCGTGCGCCCTCGACGCCGTCGCCGGCGCCGTCGACGAGCACATCGACCCCGACGGCGACATCCACGCCACCGCCGGCTACCGGCGCATGCTCGCGGCCGAGCTGACCCGCCGCACCCTGACCGCCGCCGTCACCGGCACCCCGACCGCCATCCGGAGCGAGGAGCGCCGATGAACGACACCACCACCTCCAGCACCTCCGCCGGCGAGCAGCTGCACGAGGTCACCATCCGCGTCAACGGCGTCAGCCGCAGCGCCACGGTGCCGGCCCGGCGCCTGCTGTCGGACTTCCTGCGCCACGACCTGCGCCTGACCGGCACGCACGTCGGCTGCGAGCACGGCGTGTGCGGCGCCTGCACGGTGCTCGTCGACGGCGACCCGATGCGCTCGTGCCTCATGTTCGCCGTCACCGCCCAGGCCCACGAGGTCACGACGGTCGAGGGCCTGTGCACCGCGCCCGATGCCCGCATCGCGCCCACCGGCGAGTCGATGAACCCGGTGCAGCAGGCGTTCGCCGAGTGCCACGGCCTGCAGTGCGGGTTCTGCACCCCCGGCTTCCTCACCACGGTCACGGCCTACCTCGAGGAGAACCCGGCCCCGACGAGCGAGGAGGCGCGAGAGGCGATCTCGGGCAACCTGTGCCGCTGCACCGGCTACCAGAACATCGTCAAGAGCGTCCTGCGCGCCGCCGAGATCAAGGCCGAGCGGGCCGCCGACCAGGCCCCGGAGGAGCGCGCATGACGACCCAGATGTTCGGCGCCCCGGTCAAGCGCAAGGAGGACCCGAGGCTCGTCACCGGCGGTGGCCGCTACCTCGACGACCTCGGCCACGACGCCCTCGCAGCCGCCTTCGTGCGCAGCCCGTACGCCCACGCCCGCGTCGTCGACATCGACGCGTCCGACGCCATCGACGTCGACGGCGTCGTCGCCATCTACACGTGGGACGACCTCCCCGGCCGCGTCGGCGAGCCGCTGCCGCTGCTCATCCCCCACCCGACCCTGACTCATGGCCGCACCGGCTACCCGCTGGCCCGCGACGAGGTCAACCACGTCGGCGAGCCGGTCGTCATGGTCGTGGCCACCGACCGCTACGTCGCCGAGGACGCGTGCGACCGCATCCGCGTCACCTACGAGCAGCGCCCAGCGGTCGTCGGCATCGAGAACGCCCGCGACGGAGCGCTGCTCGTGCACGACGACGTGCCCGGCAACGTCGCCGCCAACATGCTCCAGACCGTCGGCGACGTCGACGCCGCGATGGCCTCGGCCCCGCACCGGCTGACTCTCGACCTCGACATCGAGCGCAGCGCCTGCATGCCGATGGAGGGCAAGGGCGTCTACGCGCGCTGGGACGACGAGCGGGGCGAGCTGCGGATGTACTCGTCGACCCAGACGTCGACGGGCGTGCGGGCGGCGGTGGCCGCCAAGCTCGACCTGCCGCTGGCCAAGGTCGAGTGCATCGCCCCCGACGTCGGCGGCGGGTTCGGCGTCAAGATCGTGCACCCGTGGCCCGAGGAGGTGCTCGTCCCGTGGGCGGCGCGCCTGCTCAACCAGCCGGTCAAGTGGGCCGAGGACCGGCGCGAGCACTTCGTCGGCGCGGCCCACGAGCGCGGCCAGCTGCAGCGCATCGAGGTCGGGTTCGACGACGCCGGAAGGCTGCTCGCCCTCGACGTCAAGATCTGGCACGACAACGGGGCCTACACCCCCTACGGCATCATCGTCCCGATCATCACCTCCACCCAGCTGCTCGGGCCCTACAAGCCGGGCGCGTACCGGGTCGAGTTCTGGTCGCTCTACACCAACACCGTGCTCGTCACGCCGTACCGCGGTGCCGGCCGCCCGCAGGGCTGCTTCGCCATGGAGCGCACGATGGACGCCATCGCCGACACCCTCGGTATCGACCGCGCCGAGGTGCGCTCTCGCAACTTCATCCTCCCCGAGGAGATGCCCTACGACCACGGCCTGCTGTTCCAGGACGGCCGCCCGCTCAAGTACGACTCGGGCGACTTCCCCGCGAGCCTGGCCAAGCTCAAGGAGCTCGTCGGCTGGGACGACTTCGCGCAGTACCGCGCGGCCGCCGAGGCCGAGGGCCGCAAGGTCGGGCTCGGGATCGGCTGCTACGTCGAGGGAACCGGCGTCGGCCCCTACGAGGGCGGCCACATCCAGATCGAGACCAGTGGGCGTGTCAACGTGTCCACCGGCCTGACGTCGCAGGGCCAGGGGCACGAGACGGTGTTCGCGCAGATCATCGCCGACGAGCTCGGGGTGCGGCTCGAGGACGTCCACGTCACCACCGGAGACACGCGTCGGATGGGCTACGCCGTGGGCACGTTCGCGTCGCGGGCCGCCGTCATGAGCGGCAGCGCCATCGCCCTGGGCGCCCGCAAGGTGCGCGAGAAGGCGCTGCGGATCGCGGCCGACGCCCTCGAGGTGTCGCCCGACGACCTCGAGATCGTCGAGGGCGACGTGCGCGTCAAGGGCGCACCGGGCACCTCGATGAGCCTCGGCACGGTGTCGGTGCTGTCGAACCCGCTCCGGTATGCCTTCGACGAGGCCGCCAAGGCCGCAACGCAGTTCGCCGGCACGTTCGACCCCGACAAGCCGCCCGTCGCCGAGGGCGAGGAGCCCGGCCTCGAGGGCAAGGGCTTCTACTCCCCCACCCAGGCCACCTTCGCCAACGGCATGCACGCGGCCGTCGTCGAGACCGACCCCGTCACCGCCGAGATCCGGATCCTGCGCTACTGCGTCATCCACGACTGCGGCACGATGATCAACCCCATGATCGTCGAGGGCCAGGTGCACGGCGGCGTGGCCCAGGGCGTCGGCGGCGCGCTCTACGAGCGGATGGTCTACGACGAGTCGGGGCAGCTGCTCAACGCCTCGTTCATGGACTTCCTCATGCCCTACGCGTCCGAGGTGCCGACCATCGAGGCCGACCATCTCGAGACCCCCTCGCCGCTGAACCCCTTGGGCATCAAGGGTGCCGGTGAGGCCGGGTGCATCCCGGTCACCGCCGTCATCGCGTCGGCCATCGAGGACGCCGAGGGCTTCCCGATCACCCGCATGCCGATCTCGCCCAACGACCTGTGGGAGCTGCGCCGCCGCCACGCCGCCGGCGAGATCCCGTCCCTGCACCGTTCCACGCGCACCGTCACCGACGCCGGTGCGCCCGCCCCCAAGGAGCCGACCGCATGAAGATCTCCGGATCCGCCACCCTCGCCGCGCCGCCGCAGCAGGTGTGGGACGCGTTCCACGACCCCGCGGTCCTCGCCCGGTGCCTGCCCGGCTGCGAGCGCCTCGTCGAGCTCGCGCCCCACACGTACGCCATGACGGTCACGGCCGGCGTCGCCGCGATCCGCGGCACCTACGACGGCGAGGTGTCGCTCGGCGACCCCGCCGCGCCCGAGTCGTTCACCATGCGCGCCAAGGGTGCCGGGGCCCCCGGCACCGTGGACGCCGACGTCGTCGTGCGTCTCGCGGTCTCAGCTGTCGGCGGCACCGACCTCACCTACGACGCCGACGCGTCGGTCGGGGGCCCCATCGGTGGCGTCGGGCAGCGGATGCTCGCCGGAGTCACGAAGAAGATGGCCGGCCAGTTCTTCACGGCGGTCGACGCCGACCTCGCGGGCGGAGGTGTCTCCGCCATCGCTGCCACCACCGCGGCCGCGTCCGGGACAGGGACGCTGTCAGGGGCCATGGGCAGCGACGTGTCAGCCGGTGGGGCTCCCGCGAGCGGCACCGGCGCGGTCTACGCGGGCCGGGCCGCCGCGTCCGGCGAGCCGTCACGGATGCGCGACTTCGCCCTCGGCACCCTCGCCGGCGGCGCGATCGCCCTCGTGGGGGTCGTCGTCGGCTGGGCCATCGGGAGAGGATGAGGCATGCGCGCGTTCACCGCTGCGGCCGTGCAGGTCGCTCCCGTGCCGGCGCCCCTCCGCCCCGACACGATCCGCACCAACGTCGAGCACTGCGTCGAGTGGACCCGCCGCTGCGTCGAGGCCACGGGGGCCGAGCTCGTCGTGCTCCCGGAGACCGCGACGACCGGGTTCACCCCCGGCTGCTCGAAGGAGGAGCTGTGGGACCTCGTCGCCGAGATCCCCGGCCCGCTCACCGAACCGGTCCAGGCCGTGGCCCGCGAGCTCGGCGTCCACGTGTGCCTCGGCACCTACGAGCGTGGCCCCGAGCGCGGCGTCGTCTACAACTCGTCGGTCCTCGTCGGGCCCTCGGGTGACGTGCTCGGCGTGTACCGCAAGACCCACCCGTTCTGCTCCGAGATCGTCAGCGGCGGCGGGTGGGTCACGCCCGGCGACACCGTCACGGTCTGCGACACCGACCTCGGCCGCATCGGCATGATCATCTGCTTCGACGGCGACTACCCCGAGCTGTCGCGCATCCAGGCGGTGCAGGGAGCCGAGGTCATCTGCCGCCCGTCGGCGCTGCTGCGCTCGGCCGACATCTGGGACCTCACCTCACGCGCCCGCGCCTACGACAACCACGTGTACGTCGTCGGCGCCAACGCCGTCGGCACCGACCCGGCCGGGGTGCTCTACTTCGGCAACAGCCACGTCGTGACGCCGATCGGGCACGTCGTGGCCAAGGCGGCCACGCACGAGGGCTGGGTCACGGCGCGCCTCGACCCCGAGGAGGCCCTCGCGTCGCTGACGCCGGGCTCGAACGTCGGGCAGGCCTTCGACCACCTGCGCGACCGCAACCTCGACCTCATCCGCAACCACCGCGACGACCTCGAGCGACCGGCGTCGACGTCGTTCCCCCACGCCCCGATCCACCGCGGCGAGGCCGGCTGACCCCGGACGGTCCTCACGCGTCCGGTGCACCAACGACCGTTGGTGCACCCCGCCGCGTCCCGGGCCGGAGTGTCGGTGCCGACCCGTCCCGTCGTGGCCGGACGCGTCGACGAACGGTCGCTCGCCGGAGGCACCGAGGTGCGCTGGGGCCTGCCGGCCCGGGCGGGGGCGGAAGGGGCGCCCGGGCCGGCC
>JAEXXY010000233.1 GCA_023451855.1 Actinomycetes bacterium | reverse complement strand
GGCCTGCACCAGCCGGGCGGAGGACCAGCGGCCCCTCCTGCGCGAGGTCCAGGCCGAGGGACGGGCCGCAGCTGTCGAGCTGCGCCGCCTGCTCGGGCTGTTGAGGGACGACGTCACGCCGCCTTCGGTCGAGCTGCCTCGGACCGCTGTCCCTGTGGTGCGGCGCCGGGATGCCGTCCTCGGCGGGGTGGTGGCCGTGGAGGCCCTCGTCGAGAGCGTCCTGCTGGCTCCGGGGGCGGGTTCGTCGGTCGTGGCGTTCCAGCTCGGGCTGACGATGGCGGTGGCGGCCACCATTGGGCTGTGGCGGCTCAACCCGGGACGCGCCTGCGGACTGGCCGCGGCCATCGCGGCCGTCGGTGTCGTCCTCGAGGCTCCTGCGGTGACGGGCGCGTGGATGGCCTTCACGTTCGGCGGCCTCATGTGGGCCTGTGTCGCGCGGCCTGTGCGCGATCGAGCGACCGTGGCTGGACCCGCGGCCCTCCTTCTTGCGGTGACCGTGTCGCAATGGGTCTTCTTTCGGGACAACACGCCGATCACGCTGGTTGTCATGGCCGTTGCTCTGGCCACCGGGGCAGCCTTCCGCGTCGGGGAGAGGATCCGGGCTTCCGCAGAGTCGGATGCCGCGGAACGCGAGCACGCGCTGGCTGAGGCCGCGTCAGCTGCCGTGCGTTCGAGCCGGCTGGCCGTGGCGCGCGAGCTCCACGACGCGATCTCCGGCACCATCGGCGTGATCGTCCTTCAGGCGGGGGCCGCTGAGATGCTGTGGCTGCAGGATCGGGCGCGAGCCAGGGCGGCACTCGACGTTGTCGCGACCGCGACCCACGACGCTCAGCGCGAGCTCGACGCGCTGCTGCCGCGGTTGTCCGCGCCGGACCGGCCGGCGCCGGCCTTTGCCGCCCATGGCATCGAGGCTCTGCCCGAGTTGGCGGACCGGATGCGGCGCGGCGGGGTTCGCGTGGCCACGCACCTCGAGGGGCCGGTGGCCGAGGTGCCCCCACCGGTGGCGCTGACGGCATACCGGATCGTCCAGGAGTGCCTGGGGAACTCCGCGCGCCACGCGCCGGGAGCCCAGGTGCGCGTGGCTGTCCGCGCTCTCGGGTCGACGGTCGAGGTGGAGGTCGCCGACGACGGCCCGGGCGCAGCAACCTCGGGCCGCAGCGGCTTCGGGCTCGTAGGCCTGGCCGAACGGGTGCATGGGCTGGGTGGGGTCCTCACGGTCGGCTCGGGCGATGCCGGCCGGGGCTTCCGGGTCACCGCGCGACTGCCAGTGCCCGAGGCAACCGAGGTGTCGCCATGATCCGGGTGCTGCTGGCCGATGACCACCAGCTGTTGCGCGACGGGGTGGCTGGAATCCTCTCGAGCGACGCCAGCATCGACGTCGTGGGGGTGTGCGACGACGGGCGGACCGCGGTGGCCAGGGCCCAGCAGCTCGCGCCGGACCTCGTGCTCATGGACGTCCAGATGCCGGGCGGCGACGGGATCGCGGCGACCATTGCGATCCTCGCGACATGCCCGTCGACGCGCGTCCTGGTGCTGACGATGTTCGACCTCGACGAGTACGTCATCGGAGCACTGCGCGCGGGGGCTAGCGGGTTCCTCATCAAGACCACGCCTCCGGCCGACCTCATCGCCGCAGTGAAAGCGTGCGCGGCGGGGGAGACCACCTTCGGCCCGAGCGTCATCGCCCGGCTCGTGGATGCCTACCTGGAGCGGCCCGAGCAGCCAACAGCGGGGCGCGAGGCTCTGAAGGAGCTGACGCCCCGGGAGCGCGACGTTCTGCGGTCGCTGGCCAAAGGGCTGTCCAACGCGGAGATCGGCGCCGAGCTGTTCCTCGCGGAGACCACGGTGAAGACGCACGTCGCCAGAATCCTGGCCAAGCTCGACGTCCGCGACCGCGTGCAAGCCGTCGTCATCGCCCACCAGTCGGGCCTCGCTCGCCACTGAGAGCCTGCTTCGAACCACCTCGCTCGACACCAGTCGCGGGAGCGATCTGGTGGCCCTATGACGCGAGGCTCGCGGCATGAGCGGAAGAAGCTCAGTCGAGCTTCCCAACTTCCGCGCCAGCCTTCAGGGACACGTCAAAGAAGTCCAACAGGCTGTCTGCAACGAGCGCAGGCATCTGCTCCACGGGGCGCCCTATGCCCACCTGCGCCTCCATCTCCCACGCGATGACGCGGCGAAGTTGCTCGAACACATCGGCGCGGGTCTGCTCGCTCACGCCCTCAGTGTGCACCGACCAGCCAGATGTGGACCGCTCAGCAGCATGGTCGGACGGAAGTCCTCCGCGCGGCAAAGTCGGACGAACCCAGCCGATCTCCCATGCCGCGCGGCTTCACGCCCGGCTGATGAGCGAAAGCGCCCCACGACCTCCGGCTTGTGCGAGGACGATGGGCAGATGACCCGCCTACTTTGCACGGTCATAGGACACAGGTGGTCGCGTGAACGACTGCCCAATCGCACCTTGTGACGCACTTGTGGTGTCGGACCTGATCAGGTTCGACGAGGACGTCGACCGCGTACACGTGGGGTGCGCATCAGCTGAAGGCACGAGACGCACACCATTCTCCCGACGGGAGCAACACGAGCCCTGAGGCCGTCCGCCGGTCGTCGACATCAGCGATCGTGGAGTCACGATCATCCGGCCGCAGCGAAGGAGTAGGTGATGAGATCGTGGCACAAGAAGGACAAATCTGTGGAGTCCCAGCATGTGCCTGCGAGCGCGGCAGTGCCAACGAGGGGGCCGATCCCGACCCCTGCGTTCGGGGAGCGGGTCGTGGGCGCGGCGGCAATCGCGCTCGCAGCGTCGCTGGCGATCCAGAACGCGATGTTCGCCGCGACCGGACCGCCCGGGTACGGGGACCCGATCGAGAAGGTGCTCGCTTGGCACGCGGAGAACCGGGTCGTGGTCGCGATCGCGACCGGCCAGGAGGCGCTGCACCTGCCGCTGCTGCTCGGGTTCGTGACCGGTCTCCACGGGCTCGTCGGGCGTCGCGGGGGTGCCGGCGCGGACTGGTCGCGCCTCGCGGTGGCCGCGGGCGCGACTCTCGCGGCGGTCTCCGCGCTCTACGCCGTTCTGTGGATCGGGGTCGTGCTGTCCGCGCGCGATCTCGCCGCACCGAGCCCGGTGTTCGAGCTCGTCTGGCAGCTGCATGCAGCAGCGTTCGCGCTGTCGCTGCCGGCGCTCGGCACCACCTTCATCGGCGCTGCGCTGGCGGCGCATGCGAGTCGGCTGGCGGCGCCGTGGCAGCGTGTGCTCGGCGTGGCCGGGGGAGGCCTGCTGCTCATCGCAGGGGTGGCCAACCTCGCCATCGCGGACGGCTCGCCGCTCGTGTTCGTGGGGCTGCTGGGCTACGCCGCCTGGCTCGTGTGGCTGCTGGTGACCGGGGTACGGCTGGTCCTGATGCCCAGGAAGGTCGGCGCTGCTCATCCGGGGGCCGTCGCAGGCGCAGCGTAGGTGCTGGACTGCCCCGGACAGGGGCCCTGATGACCGAAGGTTGAGATGCTCGCCATCTCACTGAAATCGTGAAGGGGACCCTCGTCGTAGGCTTGCCCAAGGGCCTCGTTGCTGTTGCGACCGGGCCGATTGGTGGATACCGGAAGGTGGAGGAAAGTGACCTGCCTCGTGTGCAAGTCCGACACTGTGGAGGGCCATTGTCCCCGGTTCAGGGCGGCGTGTGCCTGGTACCGGTGCCTCAGTTGCAGCACGGTCATCGACGTCGCCCGGCGGATCCTCTGGCTGCCGTCCCACCAAGTGGTCCACTACGGCTGAGGCCGGAGGGCGCGACCCCCGAACACGGGATGTCCTGGCGCTGCGATCGACCTAGCGTGGTGCGCCGGTGGATCTCTCGTGAGAGGAACGATCATGAGCACTTCGGCCACGGACGACCAGACTGCTGACCAAGCCGAGAGCGGTACAGGCCCGGCCGGTGTCGATCCCCAAGCCATCCTCCATGACCTCGCGAACAGCACGGCGCTCCTGCCGCAGCAGGGGATGCCCGAGGGTGAGGAGCCGCCCGAAGGCGCGATCGCGCTGCCGGTGATCGAGCAGGACGGCACGCAGTACGTCCCCGTGTTCACCTCTGAGGAGGCGCTGCGCACCGCGGGGGGAGACCCTTCGACCGCCCTGCAGCTGCCCCTCGCGGAGCTGGCAGCGACCTGGCCGGGCGAGAACCTGTGGCTCGCCGTCAACCCCTCCACCCCAGAGGGACTGGCCATCCCGCCCGAGGTGGTCCGGGCACTGCCGGGCTTCGTGCACCCGGCGGGCGAGGCGGAGTCCGCCGCCGAGCAGGGCGAGGCGCGCCAGGCGGGCGCGGAAGACACCCCGTCGAACTAGCGGGGCACGGCACGCCCATCGACCGAGAGAGCAGGGCGCGGCGGCCGCGGTGGGCCAGCGGGGGAAGGGCGAGCTCAGGTGGGCTTGTTCCGGAGGTGTCGGTTGCTCTTGGGTTCGCGCTTCGCCTTCTCGTCCTCGACCTGCCGGATCAGCTGACGCTTGGCGGACGCGAGCGCGCTGTCCAGGTTCGGGTCGACGACCTTGGCCACCAACGGCGGGTGTCCGGGCAGGTCGGCGCGCAGCGTGACCTGCTGCTCCCTACCGTCGCGGTCCTTCACCGAGACCTCCACGGTCACGTCCGCGGGATCCCAGCGGGACAGGTGTGGCTCGAGCGTGGACAGGTGCTCGCGCACCAGCGACCGGTCGGCTTCCGAGAAGCCACCGCTCAAGACCAGCACCTCGTCGAGGATGCCGGCCCGAGAGCTTCCCGTTCCGGAGTTCTCGGTCTCACTCACCGTGGGCCTCTTCTCGTCGGGAGCGCTGGGCTCGACGCTGTGAACTGATGGCATGTGCGAGGGACGCTGGTCCAGCGCCGGCGGCCGACAACTCGTCCGGCGATCCGGCGCGGCCTCAGGGTTTCGCGCCGACGAGCCTCGCGTAGTCCTTCGGCAGCTGGGTCAGGACGTCTTTGAGCTCCTCCCGCGGCGTTTCCTCACGAAGTGTGGCCAACACGGCCCGAATGCCGGCTTCCGCTCGCTCCGGGTCTGTTCCCGCGCGCTCGGCAACCCGACGGACGAACGCCTCGGACCCGAAGCGCTGGGCGGGTTCCTCTGCACCGGTCAGGTGCGGCCTGAGCTCCTCAGGGAGGTACGTCGCCAGCTGGGCCGCCTCACCCCCGCTGATCCGCTCCGCCAATGTCTGCAACGTGGCGGCGGTGAGGGCTTCAGCGGTCTCGAAGCTGACGTCGGCACGTCCTGCCACCTTTGTGATGAACTCGTCGTACTTCATCGCACCACCCTCGATCAGTGTGTTGGCGGTCGCTCAGACGCCGCGGGCCTCGAACAACACGGGCGCGCCGACCCGGTCAGGCCACCCGTCAGCTCTGCCCTGACTGCTGTCCGGTGCCGCTCGCCGGCGCGGCATCCCCGAGTGCTCGCACCAGCTCCCTGGCATCGTCGCCGTCGAAAGCCTCGATGGTCTCGACCGCGACGGCGGTAGGCACGAAAACGTCCGTCTCGGGGTCGTAGTAACCCTCCAGACGTTCAACGAGGACGAGGAGCTCCGCGTCGTCGCCCGCGTCGATGTCGTTGGCGAGGTCGTTCAGCGCCGTCGCCCGGCTGCTGTCGCTCTCGTCACTGCTGCTGCGCCCCGACCCAGCCTTGCGTAGGAATCGGGAGAATGCATCTCGCAGGGCCATGAGGGAGGGTCCCTTCCTGAGCTTGGGGATGAAGCGCACCTTCCCGAACATGCTGGTGCTGCATGGGGGGATGTGCATCCCGCGAATGGGGCAGACTCCCACTCTGTCGACCCCAAACCGGACCGGTCTACTGGCAGTTCTGCCGATACCCCACCGCTCCGACCCACACAAGCATCCGCGATGCGGCACGGCGCGACGAGACCGCCGGCGACGCACACGCCCCGCGGTTCTCGCCGGTGTGCCGACCGCTCAGGTCTCGAACGGCTGGAGCCGGAACCCCTTTCCCTCCTTGTGCGGCATACGGCGGTAGAACGCGGTCGCGTCGTCGCCCTCGACGAAGACGTCGGCACGCACGCACCCGCTGTCGCGCAGCGCCCGACCGAGCAGGAGACGGGCCACGCCGCGCAGCCGGTACTCGGGTTTGACCAGCAACAGGGACACATGGGCCTGCAGCTCGCCGTCCCCCTGGAGCTGGACGAAGCCGACCAGCGCCGCCTCCTCCTCGTCAAGGGCGACCAAGGAGATGACCCCCGGGGCGGTGAACACCCGATGGGTGCGTTCCGGGTCCTCGGCGTAGTCGCTCCAGCCCGCCTCGGAGCAGAGCGCGACCACCTCGCCGAGGTGGCTGCGGTTGTAGACCAGGACCGGCGCGACGTACGCGGGAGGCATCCCTCAGTGTCGCCTCTCTCCCGAGGAATGGAAAGGGGACCCCTGGCTCGCGGTGGTGGCCAGTGCCCGCAGCGCTGCTCGTTCCGCGGTCGCCGACCCGGACCCGGCCTGGATCCTCGGCCCTCACTGCTGTCTTCCCGGCGGCGGAGGGGCGGGTCGCGGGTAGAAGATGGGCTCGTCGGGCACTGCCGCTCTGCGAGAGGACTGTCATGGCCATCCCGAGCCCTGGGTACTCGATCACGGTCCGCGTCGAGGTCCCGGCCTCGGCAAATGCGACCGCGGCCCTCACCACGGCCGTCTCCTCGACGGGCGGCGCGCTCACCGCCCTCGACGTCGCCGAGAGCCGTACCGACCGTCTCGTCGTCGACGTCACGTGCGACACGAGGGACGAGGCCCACGGTCACCTCATCACCGACGCCATCGCATCCATCCCCGGTGCGGTCGTCCACAAGGTCAGCGACCAGACGTTCCTGCTCCACCTCGGCGGGAAGATCGAGGTCAACCCCAAGGTGCCGCTCAAGCACCGTGACGACCTGTCCCGTGCCTACACCCCGGGCGTCGCCCGGATCTGTCGCGCCATCGTCGAGCACCCCGAGGACGCTCGCCGTCTGACGATCAAGCGCAACACCGTCGCCGTGGTCACCGACGGCTCGGCGGTCCTCGGCCTCGGCAACATCGGGCCGCTCGCGGCGCTACCGGTCATGGAGGGCAAGGCCGCCCTCTTCAAGCAGTTCGGCGGTGTCGACGCTTGGCCGGTGTGCCTCGACACCCAGGACCCCGACGCCATCGTCGAGATCGTGCGTGCGATCGCCCCGGTCTACGGAGGCGTCAACCTCGAGGACATCTCGGCACCGCGCTGCTTCGAGATCGAGGCGCGCCTGCGTGACCTGCTCGACATCCCGGTCTTCCACGACGACCAGCACGGCACGGCGATCGTCGTGCTCGCTGCGCTGACGAACGCGCTCCGCGTCGTCGGCAAGCCCATCGAGGACGTGCGCATCGTCGTCTCGGGGGTCGGGGCGGCCGGTCACGCCATCATCCGGCTGCTGCTGACCCAGGGAGCGCGCGACGTCGTCGCGTGCGGCCGCACCGGTGTCGTCCACGCGGGCACCGAGGCCATGGAGCCGTTCCGCCAGTGGATCGCCGAGCACACGAACCCTCGAGGGGTCAGCGGCAGCCTCACCGAGGTCCTCGCCGGGGCCGACGTGTTCATCGGCGTCTCGGCTCCCGACCTGCTCACCGGCGACGACATCGCCACCATGGCCGGGGACGCGATCGTCTTCGCACTCGCGAACCCGGTGCCGGAAGTCGACCCCATCGCGGCGAGCGAGCACGCGGCGGTCGTGGCGACGGGCCGCTCGGACCACCCCAACCAGATCAACAACGTCCTCGTGTTCCCCGGGTTCTTCCGGGGGCTGCTCGACGCGGGGGTGTCCGACATCAGCGACGCGATGATGGTGGCGGCCGCCCGCGCGATCGCCGACACGGTCGAGCCCGGCGAGCTCAACGCGAGCTTCGTCATCCCGAGCGTCTTCGATGCCACCGTGGCGCCCGCCGTCGCCGCGGCCGTCAGGCACGTGGCGGAGCCCGCCTGAGCGCGTCCGAACTGACCGCGCCCTAACTGACCGCGCCCTAACTGACCGCGCCCGACGCGTCGCGTCAGGCGGCGTGGCGGCCGGTGCTCGAGCGTCGGACGACCGAGCCCGCAGGGATCGTCTCGTCGACGTCGATGCGGACGCCGTCCCAGACGTGGGCGCTCGCGCCGATCTTGGACCGGGCGCCGATGCGTGCGCCTCGGCCGATGACGGCGCCGCGCCCGATGTGGACGCCCGAGCCGATGACGGCGTCGGCGTGCACGGTGGCACCGGCGTCGATCCAGGCGCCGCTGTGGATGTGGGCGCCGGCGCCGATCGTCGCTCCGCGGTCGACGTACGTGGTGTCGCCGACGTAGGCGGCTGGGTCGACGCTCGCGTGGCGCTCCACGTAGCCGCCACCGTTCTCGTGGCGCGCGTAGTGCAGCATCGTGCCGTTGTCGGCCTCGAACTCCTCGTACTTCCTGCGCTTCACGTTCCACCTCTCCTCAGACTGCGGTCCGGTTCCGGCACGTTCATGCCCGGAATCGTCACCTGAGCAACGTTCGAGCCCGGATGAAGATTCCGAACCGCGGAACCGAGGTGTCAGCCCCGGGCGGCCAGGCCGCGGACGTCGTGGGTGGCCGTCTCGAGCATGTCCGAGAACGACCCCGTCCGATGCTCCGCTGCGGACGCCTGCTGCCGCAGCGCCTGCACCACGAGCGCGGCGTCCGACGCGCCGAGGTCCTCGAGCAGGACGGGGAGCTCCCGTTCCTCCTCGGCCCGTGCATGCTGGGTGATGGCCTCCTCGATGAGGCCGAACTGGGTCAGGAACACGGGGGAGTCCGTGCCGGCGTCCTCGAGCCGCTGGATCTGCAGGCCGACGCCCTCCTCCTCCACGATCCGTTCGGCGCCGACGTCCGGGTCCGCCGACGTCCCGGCCCGGGGGTGCAGCAGGACCTCCTCGACGGCTTCGTGCCCGGCCAGGTAGGCGAGCAGCCGGTGGAGCGCGTCGGGCCTGCCGGTCTGGTCGGCGGCATACACGGCCGCGACGAGGAGGGTGATCTCACGGTGCTGGGCGGTGATCGCCTCGAGGACGTCGAGAGCCGTCGTCGGCTCGGGTGCGGGGCGTGGGTCGGTCATCTGCTCGTTCCTCTCCGTCAGGGCCGGGTGACGGGTCGCGACGCCGCGACCGGCCGCCAGGTGTCCACCGAGGTAGGCGGCGGCACCGGCGAGGCCCGAACCCGCGAGTGCCAGCGCGACGCCCGACGTGTGCCGACCGCGCCGACGCGTCAGCCACGAGCCCGTGTAGGCGACGAGCGACGCGGCGTTGAGCGCCGCGTGGACGACCCCGACGCGTCGGTGCGGCTGGCTCGCCGCGTGCCACTCCGTCCAGCCCGAGGCTGCAGTAGGCGCGGCGGCGAGCAGCCCGAGGCCGACGAGCCGCTGCGCGGCTTGCCGGGACTGGACGCCGCCGAGCGCGTCCAGCACGCCCGCCGCGGTGAAGAGCCCGACGGGCACGTCCGTGAGCGCCGGGTGCAGCGCGTGGCCGAACCAGCGGCCGCTCAGCACGGTCGCTGCGGCCCCGCGCCCGAGTGGTGCCGTGACTCTCGCGGCCAGTGCCGTGGCGCGGTCGAGCCGCGCGTCGTCCTCCAGGGCGACGGCGATGCGGGTCGGCAGTGGGAGCGGCGTCTCTGAGTGTCGTGCCATGACGACTCCCTACCCACGCGCGTCCGGTCGGCACACGCCAGGAGGCGGCGCCGGGGGAGTCGGGAGCCGGGGCCGGGCATACGGTGGGCAGCATGAACTTCCGTTACCTCGGCAACAGCGGACTCAAGATCTCCGAGATCACGTACGGCAACTGGCTCACCCACGGCTCGCAGGTCGAGAACGACGTCGCGACGCAGTGCGTCCGCGCCGCGCTCGACGCCGGCATCAGCACGTTCGACACCGCGGACGTCTACGCGAACACCAAGGCCGAGAGCGTCCTCGGCGAGGCCCTCAAGGGCGAGCGACGCGAGAGCCTCGAGATCTTCACGAAGGTGTACTGGCCCACCGGTCCGGGCGGCAAGAACGACACCGGCCTGTCCCGCAAGCACATCATGGAGTCGATCAACGGGTCTCTGCAGCGCCTCCAGACCGACTACGTCGACCTCTACCAAGCTCACCGCTTCGACACCGAGACGCCGCTCGAGGAGACGATGCAGGCGTTCGCCGACGTCGTGCGGCAGGGCAAGGCGCTCTACATCGGCGTCAGCGAATGGACCGCTGATCAGATCCGCGCCGGGCACGCGCTCGCGAAAGAGCTTGGCGTGCAGCTGATCTCGAACCAGCCGCAGTACTCGATGCTGTGGCGCGTCATCGAGGACGAGGTCATCCCGGCCTGCGAGGAGCTCGGCATCAGCCAGATCGTCTGGAGCCCCATCGCCCAGGGCGTGCTCACCGGCAAGTACCAGCCGGGCCAGCAGCCGCCGGCGGGTTCGCGCGCCGCCGACGAGAAGGGTGGCGCGGACATGATCAAGCGATTCATGAACGACGACGTCCTGACGCGGGTGCAGAAGCTCCAGCCCGTCGCCGACGAGGCCGGCCTGACGATGGCCCAGCTGGCTGTCGCGTGGGTCCTCCAGAACAAGAACGTCGCATCCGCGCTCGTCGGCGCCTCGCGTCCGGAGCAGGTGGCCGAGAACGTCAAGGCCGCGGGCGTGAAGCTCGAGCCCGAGCTGATGGCGCGCATCGACGACGTCCTCGGCGACATCGTCGAGCGCGACCCGGCCCGCACGGCCGACAACGCACCGAAGACGCGCGTCGCCTGACGCCTGCGCCACTGAGCCTGCGCCACTGAGCGCGTATGCCGCCCAGCCGGATTCGCGAGGCTGGGCGGCACACGTGTGTTGGGCCGACTGTTCGGCGGACGCTACGGTGTGATCTTCGTCAGGCGCGTGGCCCAGTTCGCCAGTGACGTCCGGGTGCCGCCGCAGCTGCCGAAAGGCGCCGCGACGTACTGCTGGAAGCTGCACGTCTGGGCGATGTACTCGGACGCCATCCAGACCGAGCGGCCGTCGGTGACAGCGGCGCCGTAGTCGCCCCAGCGAGTGCGGATCGGCGTGCCGACGAACGCCTTGTAGCTGGTGAACCCGTCAGCGGGACCGAGGCCCTCACCGACGATGTGGATCGGTCCGACCGTGCCGGACGAGGTGATCGGGACGTAGCCCGCGCTCGGGTAGTGGCTCGGTCCTGCCACGGTGAAGGCCATGGCTCCCTGTCCGCTGGGCAGCATGGCGATCGCCGGGTAGGTCAGGTCGCTGTCGGCGAGGGCCAGGTAGCCCTGCTGCTTGATGCTCCCGCCGACCTTGTCGGCGCCGTTGATGGTCGGCTTCAGCGAGAACCAGGCGATGCCGGCCCGCAGGGCGCCGTCGACGCGCACTGCCGTGTCGACGGCACCCCACAGCACACCGTTGGTGTACCAGGTCTGCTGCATGCGGGTGTCGTTGGCGTCGAGGCTGGAGAGCACCTCGTTGTGGGCGGGCTCCTGGTCGAAGAAGAACTGCCAGCAGCCGGGGCCGAAGGGGGTCGTGAGCGTCGTGTCGTTGACGCACTCGCCGAGCGGGATGTCGCCGGGCTTCTGCTGCACCTTCGGTGGGTAGACGTACGTCTGGCTCGTCACGAGGCGGTTCGTCACCCTGAGGTCAGGCGTGGCCGACTCGAGCGACGCGGTGTTCGTCAGCGCCCAGAGACCGATCCGCCTGGCGGTGCCCGTCGGGTTACCCGTCTCGGAGCCGTCGCCGGCGACCGAGCTGAGCATGAACTCGGTGCCGTTGGCGTCGGTGGCGTACTGGTTCGCCGGTGACGTGGCCGGCCAGACCGTGAAGCCGGGCGTGCCGGCGAGCTCGAGGTTCTGGACCAGGGTCACGCCGACGGACGCCGGGTGCTCGGAGAGCTGCTTCTTGGAGAACGCGAACACCTGCGCGGCGTTGTAGTTCGGGCCGAAGAGGTCGTACTCGTTCGTCGTGATGTAGATGCCGTTGGCGTCGCCCCCGATGTGCGGGTAGTCCTGGAAACACGGGCCCGGCGTGGTGCCGTCGGTGGTGCAGTGGTGGTTCGGCGTCCCGTCGGTCCCGTCGTTCTGCGCCGGGACGGAGTAGACGGTCCAGGCACCGGTCGGGTCCCCCGTGTTGGACACGGCCACGTCGATCGTGTTCTTGCCGTTGAAGTCGCCGTTCGCGTCGACGAACAAGGTCGTGATGGCCACGACGAACCGGTTGAAGTCGGGGTCGTAGTGGCAGACCGGGTCGATGACGTTGGGGCCGACGGCACCGGTCGTCCTGTTGATGGCGGCCGGGTAGCGGAAGAACGTGTTGAGGTCCTGCACGCCGGTCACGGGCACGGCGTTCGTGTTGTAGACCCGCAGCACACTGTTGACGGCCTCGACGGTGAAGCCGTTGCCGACGCAGAGTGCCTGGTCAGGTGGTTCGAGGGAGAACTGGTTGCCGCCGTTCGCCAGCCGCTGGTCGCGGTGGTTGAGGCCCTGGATGCTGGCCTGGACGGCCGGGTTCGTGGACGCGACCGCGCTGGATGCGACCACAGGGGCATCGAGCGGGTGCTTGGGGAAGATGCCGTGCTTGAAGTTCGGGTCGGGCCGGGTGGATGGGACGGCTGGCCCTTCGTCGTCAGGACCGGCACGGAGCTCGGGCTGCTGGAGCCCGTCCGTGCCGCTGGCGAGTGATCGGATGGATGTCGTGCCGGTCGAGGGAACCTGGCGGGTGTCAGAAGAGGCGGCGTTCGCGGCTCCTGGCAGACTCAGCAAGGCCGCAGCGATGGCTGCGGCTCCGCCGATGGCGATGATCTTTCGCATGAGGACCTCCGGGTGTGTCTGCACCGACGCGTCGCGCGGGCCTCCCTCGGAGTCGTTCATGCGGAGCGGAATTCCACACGACTTTCGAGCGTACGCTCGCGTTCCCCGGTCGGGACCGGTTTGGCAGACGTGGCCGCCGGGCTCGGGATCTGAGGGTCCCAGCGCGTCATGACCCGGGCTGGGCTGGGGACAACTCGAGCGGGGGCGCCGCGGTCCGCACCAGCATGACGTGCATGACCTTCGAAGACCTTCCGGACCGTGCCAACGAGATCCCGCTCACCGACCCGGTCGTCGCCGGTGACGTCATCGACCTCATCATCGGTGAAGCCGACCGAGCCGGCGGCTGCCTCGCCGTCATGATCTGCGACAGCGAAGACCGCGGCGTCCAGCCCGTCCTCGTCGGCGAGGTGCCCGAGGACGCGGACCCGGCCGGTCTGGTGAACCTCCTTCGCGCCATGGCACCGATGCTGCGGGAGTCCGGCGGCTCGGTGCTCGTCGGCCGCGGCCGCGCGCACGGCGTCCGGGCCCTCGACGCCGACCGGGAGTGGCACGAGGCGGCGATCCGGACGTGCCGAGAAGCCGGGTTGCGACTGCTGGGGTTCCATGTCGCCACGGCCGAGGGTGTGCTCCGCCTGCCAGACCCGCTGCAGGCCGCCTCCTGAAAGCGCGCGTCGCACGGACTCCAGGCGATCGCGTGGTGCCGACGCGCTGCCCGCCGCCACAGGTCGGTCAGAACGGTGGCGGTGAGTCGTCGTAGCGGCGGGGCGTCGGTTGTGGCGGGGGAGCCGGCCGTAGGTCTTCGAGCCAGTCCTTGGGGTGGGTGGTGTAGCGGCGGC
>JAEXXY010000219.1 GCA_023451855.1 Actinomycetes bacterium | reverse complement strand
GCGTCAGGATCTCGTTGCCGTCGTCGGTGATGACGATCGTGTGTTCGAACTGCGCCGAGCGGCTGCCGTCGCGGGTCACGACGGTCCACGAGTCGTCCCACATCCGCCACTCGTGCGTGCCGAGGTTGAGCATCGGCTCGATGGTGAAGGTCATGCCGGGTTCGATGACGGTGGCGTAGTTCGGCGCGGCGTCGTAGTGCGGGACGATGAGCCCCGAGTGGAACTCCAGGCCGATGCCGTGGCCGGTGAAGTCGCGCACCACGCCGTAGCCGAAGCGCTTGGCGTAGCTCTCGATGACGCGCCCGATGACGTTGATCTCGCGGCCGGGCCGGGCCGCGCGGATGCCGCGCATCATGGCCTCGTGGGTGCGCTCGACGAGCAGTCGTGACTCCTCGTCGACGTCGCCGACGAGGTACGTGGCGTCGGTGTCGCCGTGGACGCCGCCGACGTAGGCCGTGACGTCGATGTTGACGATGTCGCCGTCCTCGAGCGGGCGGGCGTCGGGGATGCCGTGGCAGATCACCTCGTTGACGCTCGTGCAGACCGACTTCGGGAAGCCCTTGTAGCCGAGCGGCGAGGGGTAGGCGCTGTGGTCGAGCAGGTACTCGTGGGCGACCGCGTCGAGCTCGTCGGTGGTGACGCCGGGGGCGATGCGCTCGGCGGCGGCAGCCATGGCATCGGCGGCGACCCGGCCCGCGAGCCGCATCCGCTCGATCGTCTCGGCGTCCTTGACGGCGACGTCGCCGTCCTCCCGCGGGTTCGGGACGTCGACGTAGTGCGGGCGTTCGATCGAGGCCGGCACCGGGCGTCGCGGACTGAGCGGGTGTGGTGACACCCCGGGCTGGAGCAACGGCATACGGTGGAGTCTAGGTCGTCGCAGGTGGGCCGCCACGAGGGCTGCCCACGAGACGGACCCCCGGCAAGGACTCCTGCCGGCCGGCCGCGCGCGGCCGGGAGCGCAGGCGGTCCCGTGGAGAGAAGGAGTGCGTCAGTGAGCTTCTGGTACAACGTCGACACCGGTCAGGTCGAGACCGACGAGAACCGCAGCCGCGGTGAGCAGGTGCTGGGCCCGTACGCCACCGAGGACGAGGCCCGCCGGGCTCTCGACACCGCGCACGCGAGGACCGAGAAGTGGGACTCCGAGGACCGCGCCTGGAACGAGAAGGGTGCCTCGGGCACGTCGGGGACCGCGTGGGACGACGAGGAGGTCGAGGACTGACGCGCCCACCGCGTCGGCCCTGACACACGGGGCCCGGCACCGAACGGTGCCGGGCCCCGTGCGTGGCGCTCTGGGGCGTCAGGACTCGAAGGAGTGCTCCGGGCCGGGGAAGGTGCCGGCGGCCACGTCGTCGGCGTAGGCGCGGGCCGCGTCGAGGAGGGTGCCCCGCAGGTCGGCGTACTTCTTGACGAACCGGGGGGCGCGGCCGGCGCGCAGGCCGGCGAAGTCGCTCCAGACGAGGACCTGAGCGTCGGTGCCGGGGCCGGCGCCGATGCCGATGGTCGGGATGGCGAGCACCTCGGTGACGCGCTCGGCCACGGGGGCGGGCACCATCTCGAGGACGACGGCGAACGCGCCGGCGTCCTGCAGGGCCAGCGCCTCGTCGACGAGGGCGTCGGCGGCGTCACCGCGGCCCTGGACCCGGTAGCCGCCGAGCTGGTGCTCGCTCTGCGGGGTGAACCCGACGTGCGCCATGACCGGGATGCCGGCGTCGGTCAGCGCCTTGACGAGCGGAACCATCGCGGTGCCGCCCTCGAGCTTGACCGCGTGTGCCAGGCCCTCCTTCATGAGGCGGACGGCGCTGGCGAACCCCTGCTCGACCGAGCCGCCGTAGGAGCCGAACGGCATGTCGGCGACGACGAGGGCGCGTCGGGCGGCGGTCGCGACAGCGCGCACGAGCGGCACCATCTCCTCGAGGGTGACCGGCACGGTCGTCTCGTAGCCATAGACGTTGTTGCCCGCGGAGTCGCCGACGAGGAGCACCGGGATGCCGGCCTCGTCGAAGATCTGGGCGGCATACATGTCGTAGGCCGTGAGCATCGCCCACTTGCGGCCCTCGGCCTTCATCGCGTGCAGGTGGGGGATGCGCACCTTCCGCGGTGTGGGGGCCGTGGCCGACGCGCTCGCGGGGGCTTGCTCGCCCCGGCTGCCGGCGCCGTAGGGACTCTGCTCCTCGGGGGCGTCTGTGCTCACCGGGGGAGCATATCGGTGGCGGCACGGCCGGTCCTGGGACGGCGAGATGCAACGCGTGGGGCTGGTGTGACGCGTATCCGATCTCGACCCGGAATCCAAGGGCTAGGGGTCTGTCCTTTACGAAGATTTTACGTTCCAGGTCCCGAACTGCCTTGTGGCACAACTTTTTTCGAAACCTCTGTGACCCAGAGCCAAATTGTCTGTGATCTGTGTTCTTATACGCGAGGCGCCCGATTTGCGGCGCCTGTGACCAGGAGGACAGATCGTGAACAAGCGCCACTGGAGTGCTGTCTCGGGGTTGGCCGTGGGGGCGCTCGTCGTCACCGGTCTCACGGCCCCGATGCAGGCTCAGGCAACCCCCGTTGCCAAGGCCCCGGTCAGCGGAGACCCCGCAGCGGCCCAGGCCTCGCAGCCGGACAACCTGCCCAACCCGCTCGCCGACGCCCAGGCCGCAGCCCGCAAGGACGCCGTCGCCAAGCTCGTCAAGGGCGAGGCCACGACCACGACGATCAACGGCAACCGCGTGATCGAGGTCAAGAGCACGGGCAAGGACAAGAACGGCAAGCCGAAGAAGAGCAAGTACGTCAACTACCCGGTCAACCGTGAAGAGGACATCTTCACGATCCTGACCGACTTCGGCACCCAGACGAAGGCCGGCCTCGACGCCACGCCGGGACCCGTCCACAACCAGATCCCGCAGCCGGACCGCAACTGGGACGGCAACAGCACCGACGACAACTCGACGTACTGGATCCCCGACTTCAACCGGAACCACTACCTCGACATGATGTTCGGTGACGGGGAGTCGTTCAAGGACTTCTACCTCAAGCAGTCCAACGGCCGCTTCGTCGCCAAGGGCGACGTCTCCGACTGGGTCTCCGTGCCCTACAACGAGGCCCGCTACGGCGCGAAGAACAACGCCGACGGCTACTGGAACTACGTCAAGGACACCGCGACCGCCTGGTACAACGCCCAGAAGGCCGCGGGCAAGAGCGACGCCGACATCAAGACGTACCTCGCGCAGTTCGACAAGGTCGACCGCTACGACTACGACGGCGACGGCAACTTCAACGAGCCCGACGGCTACATCGACCACTTCCAGGCCATCCACGCCGGTGAGGGCGAGGAGGCCGGTGGCGGCGCCCAGGGCGTCAACGCCATCTGGTCGCACCGCTGGTACGCCTTCTCCAACCAGGCCGGCGTCTCGGGTCCCGACTTCAACAAGCTCGGTGGTGTGCCGCTCGGCAACTCCGGCATGTGGATCGGTGACTACACGACCGAGCCCGAGAACGGTGGCCTCGGTGTCTTCAGCCACGAGTTCGGCCACGACCTCGGCCTGCCCGACCTCTACGACACGGCCGGTGGCGACAACAGCACCGCGTTCTGGACGCTCATGAGCGGTGGCTCGTGGCTCAACCACGGCACCGACTCGATCGGCACGACGCCCGGCTACATGGGTCCGTGGGAGAAGCTCCAGCTCGGCTGGCTCGACTACAAGACGGTCCCCTTCGGGGAGGACACGACGGTCAAGCTGAGCCAGGCCGACCTCGCCACGAGGAGCGGCTCGGTCCAGGCCGTCGTCGTCCCGATGCCCGAGCGCACCGTGACCACCGACCGCAACACGCCGCACTCCGGCAAGGCGGAGTGGTGGAGCGGCTTCGGTGACAACCTCAACTCGACGCTGACGCGCCCGGTCGACCTGACCGGTGCCACCACCTCGGCCTCGGTCACCGCCTGGGTCCAGGGCAACCTCGAGAAGGACTACGACTACCTCTACGGCGAGGTGTCCACCGACAACGGGGCCAACTGGGCGCAGGTCGGCACGCCGGTCAACGACGTGTTCGGCTGGGCGCAGAAGACCTGGGACCTCTCGGCCTACAAGGGCCAGAACATCCAGTTCCGCTTCCGCGTCGCCACCGACGGCGGCGTCTCGAGCGAGGCCTTCGTCGACGACATCGCCGTGACCAAGGACGGCGTGGCCGGTGCGGTCGACGACGTCGAGTCGGGCGCCGGTGCGTGGGTTGCCAAGGGTGGCTTCGAGATCATCGACGGCACCACCTCCAAGCAGGTCCAGGACTTCTACCTCGCCGAGAACCGGGTCTACAGCGGCTACGACAAGACGCTGCAGACCGGTCCGTACAACTTCGGCTGGGGCACGACGAAGCCCGACTGGGTGGAGCGGTTCCCGTACCAGAACGGCATGCTCGTCTGGTTCGCCAACGGTGAGTACGGCGACAACAACACCAGCGCGCACCCCGGTGGTGGCGAGGTGCTGCCGGTCGACGCCCGCCCGGCGCCGGTGATGCTCAACAACGCCAACGGCACGCAGACGATGCTCGGCAACCGCCGTCAGCCGTTCGACGCGACGTTCGGCCAGGAGGCCACCGACGCGGTGACCTTCCACCGCAACGGTGTCGCCACGGAGGTTCCGTCGCAGCCGGCGATCCCGACGTTCGACGACTCCGACCCGAACCGCTACTGGTCCGCCGCGAACCCGTGGGCGTCCACCAAGGTGGCGGGCTCGGGCACGACGATGACGGTCACCAAGACCCGTGACGGCGGCAACGAGCTGCAGGTCAAGGTCGCCTTCAAGTGAGCTGAGCCCACCTGACGCGCGGGCCCCCGGGGATGTTCCCCGGGGGCCCGTTCGCGTCGCGCGTCTTGAGGTGCGAGTGTCTTCACATCGGCGTAACACCCATGGGGCAGGATCGACACATGAACCGTCAGGAAGAGTTCGTGCTGCGCACGATCGAAGAGCGTGACATCCGGTTCGTCCGGCTCTGGTTCACCGACGTCCTCGGCACTCTCAAGTCCGTCGCCGTGGCGCCGGCCGAGCTCGAGGGCGCCTTCGCCGAGGGCATCGGCTTCGACGGCTCGGCCATCGAGGGCCTGACGCGGGTGTACGAGGCGGACATGCTCGCCAAGCCTGACCCCTCGACGTTCCAGATCCTGCCGTGGCGCGGCGACCCGCCCGGCACGGCGCGGATGTTCTGCGACCTCCAGCTGCCCGACGGGTCCCCGAGCAACGCCGACCCGCGGCACGTGCTCCAGCGCGCCCTGACCCGGGCCGCCGACCTCGGCTTCACCTTCTACACCCACCCCGAGATCGAGTTCTTCCTCCTCGAGCAGGGCCGCGACGCCCAGGGCCGGCCGGTGCCCGTCGACGACGCCGGCTACTTCGACCACGTGCCGCACGGCACGGGCCACGACTTCCGGCGCGCCGCCATCACGATGCTCGAGAACATGGGCATCTCGGTCGAGTTCAGCCACCACGAGGGCGCGCCGGGGCAGAACGAGATCGACCTGCGCTACGCCGATGCCCTGAGCACGGCCGACAACATCATGACGTTCCGCACGGTCGTCAAGGAGGTCGCGCTGACGCAGGGGATCTACGCGACGTTCATGCCCAAGCCGTTCGCGCAGCACCCGGGCTCCGGCATGCACACGCACCTCTCGCTCTTCGAGGGCGACTCCAACGCGTTCTACGAGGCCGGGGCCCCGTACCAGCTGAGCAAGGTCGGGCGTCAGTTCATCGCCGGCCTCATCACCCACGGCGCCGAGATCGCCGCGGTCACCAACCAGTGGGTCAACTCCTACAAGCGCCTCTGGGGCGGTGGCGAGGCGCCGGCCCACCTGACGTGGGGCCACAACAACCGGTCGGCGATGGTCCGGGTGCCGATGCACAAGCCGAACAAGGGCCAGTCGACGCGCGTCGAGGTCCGCTCGCTCGACGCCGCGTGCAACCCCTACCTCGCCTTCGCCGTCCTGCTCGGTGCCGGCCTCAAGGGCATCGAGGAAGGCTACGACCTGCCGCCGGAGACCGAGGACGACGTGTGGAGCCTCACCGACGCCGAGCGTCGGGCCATGGGCATCAAGCCGCTGCCGGCCTCGCTCGGCCGGGCGCTCGAGGTCATGGAGAGCAGCGACCTCGTCGCCGAGATCCTCGGGGAGCACGTCTTCGACTTCTTCCTGCGCAACAAGCGCCAGGAGTGGCTCGACTACCGGCACGAGATCAGCCAGTTCGAGCTCGACCGCTACCTGCCCCGCCTCTGACGCGACCCGAAGCGAGCTGACCCGACACCGATGTCATCGCGCACGACCACGACCACCGGCGCGCTCGCCCGGCTCGGCTTCGCCGACCCGGCCCGGGCCGCCGGGCTCCTCGACGACCGGGCGCTGCTACCCCTCCGGGCGGCGACGCCGGACGGCCAGCTCGATGACCTCGTCGCGGCGGTGGGCGACACCGCCGACCCCGACGAGGGGCTGCTCGGGCTCGTCCGCGTCGCCGAG
Organism: Actinomycetes bacterium; assembly: GCA_023451855.1. GTDB lineage: Bacteria > Actinomycetota > Actinomycetes > Actinomycetales > Dermatophilaceae > Monashia. The sequence continues at coordinate 30 of JAEXXY010000219.1, read as the reverse complement.
GCCCTGGCCCGGCTCGACGACGACCCCGAC
>JAEXXY010000190.1 GCA_023451855.1 Actinomycetes bacterium | reverse complement strand
ACCATGCGCCGAGTGTCGGTCGCGGTGTCGTTCCACTGGGCCTCGAGGGATGCGCGCCCGCTGCTCAGCGTCGTGGCCAGCTGACCCGCGGCGCTGAGCAGCGCGCTCGCCGCTCCCGCCTCGCCGGGGTGGTTGGCGACGTCCTGCCACGCCGCCCAGAACGCCTGCAGACGCGTCGAGAGCCCGTCGCTGCCGGGCTCGCGGAGGGTCGCCTCGATGCGGTCGAAGGCCGCCGAGCGCTGTGCCGTGTACCCGGCCGAGGAGGCGGTGGTGCGCACCGACGCGTCGAGCAGCGCGTTGCCGAGACGGGCGATGCGGTCGACCGAGACGCCTTGTCCGGCCTGGGGACCCGTGGCGCCGGGCCACATGGGCGCCGGAGCGCCGACCGAGGACTGCTCGATGCGCTGGCGCGTGTAGCCGTCGGTGCCGACGTTGGCGACGTTGTGACCGGCGAGGTCCATGGCCTGCTGGGCCGCCGACAGCCCGCGGTAGGCGGTGTTCAGGGCGCCGAAGGTGCTCATGGTGACCCTTCTGGTGGGAGGTCTGGTCGGGAGGTCTGGTCGGGAGGTCTGGTCGCGAGGCAGGTCAGAGGTTGCGGTCGAACAGGTGCGCCTCGCCGTGCGCGGCCGCCCGCCCCTGCGAGTCGTAGGTCGTCGCTGCCGCGTCGGTCGTCGCGAGCGTCTCCTGCGTGGATCGTGCTGCGGCCCTGAGGAACTGGGCGTTGGCGTCGCGCAGCTGGCGGATCGCGGCGGACTGGTCGGTCATGGCCGTGAGGTGCGCCGACAGGATGTCGGCCCAGGCCGCCTCGGTGGCGCCGGCCGCGAGGTCGCGCAGGCTGGCGTCCTCCGGCAGCCCCCACTCGTGTGCGACCGCCGCTGCGGCAGCGGCTCGTTCGAGGCCGGCGACGCGCAGCCGCTCGAGCACCTGCTCGACCTCGCGCGTCGCGTGCGAGAGCCAACGCGTCTTGCCCGCCGTGAGGAGCAGCTGCTCCTCCTCGAGCTTGAAGGTCAACAGGTCGAGGAGCTCACGCTCGTACCAGAGCAGGGCCGACAGGTCCTGAACTGTCGCCCCGGAGCCGCCGTCCCCGGTCTTTCGAGCCCCGCCATCCACTCGAGCTTCCCCCATCCAACAGACGTCGCGGACCGGCGCAGTCCGCACCGTCAGTCTCCACTATCGGCAGCGGGCCGGGACGGATTAGGTCCCGGGTAAAGACGCGGTAAAGACCGCAGCCGACGAGCCGCGACACGGCGCCACCCGGCGCGTGCCGTGGCGCACGACGACGCCGTCCCGCGAAAAGTTCTGACCGCGTCGCTAACGCGCCGGGACGGCCTGCCGACAGTGGCGGCTGAGGGCCCACGGACGGGCCCGGAACCACCCACCCGTTTCATGGAGGAACCCCAAATGGCTCTCACCGTCAACACCAACCTGTCGGCTCTCCAGGCCTACAACAGCCTCTCCCGCACGTCCGCCAGCATGGCGAGCTCGATGGCCAAGCTCTCGAGCGGCCTGCGCATCAACACCGCGGCCGACGACGCCGCCGGCCTGACGATCTCCGAGGGCCTGAAGGCCCAGGTCAACGGCTACGGCATCGCCGCCCGCAACGCGCAGGACGGCATCAACATGATCCAGACCGCCGACGGCGGCCTGGGCGAGGTCCACTCGATCCTGCAGCGCATGCGCGACCTCGCGGTCCAGGGCGCCAACGACTCGAACAACGCCAGCTCCCGCACGGCCATCAAGTCGGAGGCCGACGAGCTCGGCAAGGAGCTCGACCGCATCACCCAGGGCACGAACTTCAACGGCATCGACCTGCTCAAGGGAGGCACGTCCAACTTCCAGGTCGGCGCCGGCGGCACGGCCAACGACACGATCGGCGTGACCCTGGCCAACGTCGCCACCTCGGTCGGCACGCTGAGCGGCGCTGCCGGGGCCACCGGCTTCGCCGTCACCACCAACGCTGCCGCGCAGACCACCATCACCGCCATCGACACCGCCATCACGGCGATCTCGACGGACCGCGCCAACCTCGGTGCCGCGCAGAACCGCCTCAACCACGCGCTCAACATCGCCAACACCTCGGCGCAGAACCTCGCCGCGTCGCAGTCGCACATCACCGACACCGACATGGCTGCGGAGATGGTCAACTACACGAAGACCAACATCCTGTCGCAGGCCGGTACGGCGATGCTCGCCCAGGCCAACCAGTCCGGCCAGGGCATCCTCAAGCTGCTCGGCTGAGCCGATCGGTAACCGCACCGGGGCATAGCCGACGGCGGCCGGGGACCCCGACCCCGGCCGTCGTCGGCATCCCGGCGCCTTCGCCAGGACATCGCCGACCACGTCGCCGGACGCAAGGAGCACCTCGTGGGAGTCTCGGTCAACGGCCTCGGCAGCGGGCTCGACATCACCTCGATCGTCAACTCGCTCATGAATGCCGAGGCGCTGCCGCAGCAGCAGCTGAAGCAGGCCCAGTCCCAGCAGCAGAGCCTCATGAACGTGCTGCGGACGCTGAACACCAAGGCGTCGGCGCTCGGCACGCTCGCGGCCAAGGTCGCCGCGCCGAATGCGCTGAACCTCCTCACCGCGACCTCGAGCACGACCGGCATCACCGCCACGGCGGCGACCACGGCGACCGCCGGGACCTTCGACCTCACGGTGACGCGGCTGGCCCGCACCCAGGTCGACGTGACGGCGCCGCTCGGCTCGTGGCCCACCGACGGCGGCGGGGCCCCCACCCACCTGACGTTCACCGACGCCTCCGGCGCGACCACCGAGGTGACGCCCACGAGCACGTCGCTCGACGACGTCGTGTCGGCGATCAACGCCTCCGGCGGACCGGCCCGCGCGCTCAAGGTCAGCGCAGGCACCGACGGCAGCGGTGCCCCGCTCTACCGGCTGCAGCTGACCTCGACCCGCCCCGGTGCGGCTGGCGCGTTCAGCGTCGCCGAGGGCACGCCCGCCGATGTCGCGGCCGGTACGGCGACCGACCTCATGAGCCGTCCCGGCGCCGCCGTCGTGGCGCCGGCCCAGGACGCGTCGGCGCTGCTCTACGCCGGGACCGCGGCCGAGCAGGCCATCAGCTCGGCCACCAACACCTTCGCCGACGTCGTGCCCGGTGTCTCCGTGACGGCCACGGCCGCCGGCATCGGGACCCCCACGACCATCACCGTCAGCGGCGACACCGCGGCCGTCACGAAGCAGGCCAGCGACCTCGTCGCCTCCGTCAACGACCTGCTCGGGACCATCGCGACGAACGCGAAGGTCACGACGACGTCCGGAGCCTCTGGCGTCTCGTCCGCCCAGGGCGGGATGCTGACCGGCGACTCCACCGTGCGCGGCATCGCCTCGGCCATCACCGACGCCACCTATCGCCCGACGAGCAACGGCCGATCGCCCTCGGAGATCGGCATCGTCATCCAGCGCGACGGCACGTTCACCTTCGACCAGGACAAGCTGACCGCGGCCCTCGCCGCAGACGCGTCCGGCACCCGCGCCGCGCTGGCCGAGGTCGCCGGACGCGTCGCCACCGCCGCGAAGAACGCGTCCGCGCCCGTCAGCGGGTCGATCACCCAGCTCATCGCCGGTCGCCAGTCGCTCTCCGACGACCTCGGCAACCGAATCGCCGGCTGGGACCAGCGGCTCGCCGACCGCCGCACCCAGCTGTTCACGCTCTACAACGCGATGGACACCGCGCTCGGGACGCTGAAGTCGCAGCAGTCCTGGCTCACGAGCCAGATCGCCGGCCTCCCGAGCTTCTCGCAGAACTCCAAGTAAGGACTCGACGCGTGACCAACGCAGCCAACGCGCGCCAGCAGTACGCCCGCGACGCCATCCTCTCGGCCAGCCCGGCCCGTCTCCTGACGATGCTCTACGACCGGCTGCTGCTCGACCTGCGCCGGGCCGAGGCCGCCCAGGAGGCCGCCGACTGGCAGGGCGCGAACACCCAGCTGCTCCACGCGCAGGACATCATCGCCGAGCTGTCCTCGACCCTGCGCCCCGACGTGTGGGACGGCGCCGAGGGCCTGCGCGGCCTGTACGAGTACGTCCGGATGGCGCTCGTCAACGCCAACATCCACCGCGACGTCGCCCGCACCCGCGAGGCGATGACGCTGCTGATGCCGCTGCAGGAGGCGTGGCACGCGGCCGCAGGGACTCTGCAGGACACGACGCCGTCCCCGGCGTCCGGCTCCGTCGCGCCCGTGACGCCCGCAGCGCCGGCCGCGGCCGCCGGGTCGGCTCGGTCCGCCTGGTCGTCCGCGACCGGTCGCGAGCGAACGGTGCACGCCGTTGGCTGAGAGCTGGGACGCCGTCCTCGACCGCCTCGAGGCCGACCTCGCCGCCGTCGAGCGGTCGTTGGCCGAGCGGGCACCGACGGAGTCCGACGTCGCGTCGGCGCAGCTGCGGACGTGGGTGCCGCCGCGAGGCCTCGGGCCGCTGCCCGAGCGGCTCATCGTCCGGGCCCGCGAGCTCGCCGACGCGCAGGCGCGGGTCGCCGAGCGCCTCGACCTGCTCCACACGGCGACCGCCCACCAGCTGACGGCGCTGCGTGCTCTGCCACCGACGCCACAGCGGACGCCGGTCTTCGTCGACGTCCAGAGCTGACGTCCAGAGCTGACGACCAGGCTGACGTCCGCGGTCGACGTCCGCGGTCGACGTCCGCAGTCGACGTCCGCAGTCGACGTCCGGCTCGTCCGGAACCCGCCATGAGGCGGCACTAACGCGACGCGCAGAGCTGCCGATAGGGACCGTCGAGCACGGATTGCTCGCCGCGTCAGGCCACGGATCGGCCATTCCCCTTGCGAGTTTCCTGCAGGAGAACTGTGCTCGATTCCGTGACGTCCGCCGCGCTCACGAGTGCCCTCGACGGCCTCTCGCAGCGCCAGCGCGCCATCGCCGACAACATCGCCAACGTCAACACCCCGGGCTACCACGCCCAGCGCGTCGCCTTCGAGGACGCGCTCGCGGCGTCCGTGCAGGCCGGCGACGGGAACGCGGCCGCTACGACGTCGCGCTCGGCCGAGCCGACGCGCACCAACGGCAACAACGTCAACCTCGACACCGAGACGCTGTCGAACGTCGACACGGTGCTGCGCTTCCAGTTCGCGAGCCAGGCGATGAACGCGCAGTTCGCCGGCATCCGTGCGGCGCTGAGGACGAGCTGATGACCTTCGACGCGATCGGCATCGCCGGTACAGCCCTGACCGTGCACCGCAAGTGGCTCGACGCCGTGGCCGACAACCTCGCCAACGTCAACAACGCCTCTCCGACGAGCGGACCGGCCTTCCAGGCGCGCTACGTCGAGGCGCAGGCGGGCGCGGGCACCTCGGGTGTCTACGTCGCCGGCATCCGGGAGGGCGACGCCACGGGCCGGCTCGTGTACGAGCCGGACAACCCGATCGCCGACGCCGAGGGCTACGTGCGCTACCCCGACATCGACATGAGCGAGCAGATGGGCTCGCTCATCATGGCCCAGCGCGGCTACCAGGCCAACGCCCAGGTCGTCGACCGCGCCCGGACGATGTACGAGTCGGCGCTGCAGATCGGCAGGTCCTCGTGAGCATCGCGCCCATCGGCGCCGTCGGACCGGTCGGCCCCGTCCTCGGGTCGGTCACGGCCACCACGGGATCCGCGCCGACGAGCGGCGGCGGCTTCGCCGCGAGTCTCGCCGGTGCCGTCGACGACCTCCAGCAGCTGCAGTCGACCTCCAACCAGCTCGCCGTCCAGGCCGTCACCGGCAGCCTCGACGACATCCACTCCGCGACGATCGCGGCGACCCGAGCGCAGGTGACGCTCGAGGTCGCGGCCGCCCTGCGCAACAAGGGTGTCGACGCCTTCAACGAGATCATGAGGATGCAGGCCTGATGCCCCCGTTCCTGACGTCCGCGGCCCAGCGCTTCGGCACCACCGTCAAGGGTTTCACCGTCGGGCAGAAGACGGTGGCGGCCATCGGCCTGGCCGTCCTCGCCCTCGGCGCGGTCGCCCTGACGAGCTGGCTGACCAAGCCGAGCTACAGCCCGCTGTTCACCGGCCTGGCGAGCGCGGACGCGAGCGCCGTCGTCCAGCAGCTCGGCAAGGACGGCGTGCCCTACCAGCTCGCCGACGGCGGCTCCACGGTGCTCGTGCCGCAGGAGAGTGTCTACGACGAGCGGCTCAAGGCGGCGTCGGCGGGCCTGCCCGCTGCCCCGGCCTCGGGCTACTCGCTGCTCGACAAGATGGGCGTCACGTCCTCGGAGTTCCAGCAGAACGTCACGTACAAGCGCGCCATCGAGGGCGAGCTCGGCACGACGATCTCCCACCTCGAGGGCGTGCAGACCGCGTCGGTGCAGCTGGCGATCCCGGAGAAGACCGTGTTCACCTCGCAGCAGGGCGAGCCCACGGCGTCGGTGTTCGTGCAGACGCTGCCGGGCCAGACGCTGTCGGCTGACAAGGTCGACGCCATCGTGCACCTCACCGCGGCCGCCGTGCCCGAGCTCAAGGCGGCCAACGTCTCGGTCGTCGACGCGTCGGGCACCGTGCTCTCGGCCGTCGGGGTCGGCACGAACGGCTCCGGCTCCAAGCAGGCGAGCGAGTACCAGCAGCGCACCCAGGCCTCGGTGCAGGCC
>JAEXXY010000125.1 GCA_023451855.1 Actinomycetes bacterium | reverse complement strand
CACCACCCGAGGTGCCGGTCGTCACGCTCCGTCGCGGCTGAGCCACCCTCCGGCTGCCGCGCCCGCTCCGACCGCCAGGTCGCTGCGCCCGACGTCGGCCGCCCCTACGCTCGGGCCATGGGCATCTGGGCGAGGCAGGTGACGCCGCGGCTCGTCGCCGGTGGCGAGAGAGAGGCCGTCGTCGCCCTGCGCCGTCGGGCCTGCGCCGGCCTGCGGGGCGAGGTCGTCGAGCTCGGCTTCGGCAGCGGCAACAACGTCGGCCTCTACCCCGCGGATGTCACCCGGGTCGTCGCGATCGAGCCGTCGGACGTCGGCTGGCACCTGGGCGAGAAGCGTCGGGCCGCCAGCACGGTCCCGATCGAGCGCGCAGGCCTCGACGGCCAGCACCTCGACCTGCCCGACGACAGCGCCGACGCCGTCCTGTCGACCTTCACCCTCTGCACCATCCCTGACGTCGCGGCCGCCCTCGCCGAGGTACGCCGGGTGCTCCGGCCGGGCGGCGCCCTGCACTTCCTCGAGCACGGCATCGCACCTGACGAGGGCGTGCGGCGCTGGCAGCGGCGCCTCGAGCCGCTGCAGAAGCGAGCCTTCGACGGCTGCCACCTCACCCGCCCGATCGACCGGATCGTCACGGAATCCGGGCTCGAGCTCGTCGAGGTCGAGCGCGCCTACGCACCCATGCCGAGGCTGATGCGACCCTGGGCCTTCGGCTACCTCGGCCGCGCCCTCAGGCGCTGAGGGCTTCGAGGCAAGGACGTCCTCCCCGTCGAGTGCGCTCTGTCTCCCCGTCGAGTGGGCAGTTCGTCAGGCGGGCCCCAGGACGCGTCCGGCCACCCAGGCGACGTCGTCGGCCACCTGTGCCGGCGGACCGCCCGGGCGCACCACGTGGCTGAGCACGACACGCACGACGGCGTCGACCGCGGCCCGACGCCGACGCGGCGGGAGCGCGACCTCGTAGCCTTCGAGGCGGCCGAGCACCATGTCGGACGCGGCGTCGACGAGCACGTCGGAGCGCGTCGTGAGCAGCGGCATCAGCTCGGTGTCACCGCCGTGGGTGAAGGTCGCGAGCGCCCGCAGCAGGGGGCTGTCGGCGGCGAGGTCGAGCACGGCACGCACGGCCGAGCGCACCGCCGCGTCGAGGTCGGTGGGGTGGGCGTCGAACGCGTCGCCGACGACGCCGAGGAACCGCTCGAGCTCGCGCAGCACCATGGCCTCGCCGAGCGCCGGCTTGGACCCGAGCTCGTTGTAGACGGTCTGGCGCGACACACCCACCCGCGCGGCGAGCGCCCCCATCGTCACGGCAGCCCAGCCCACCTCGGCCGTCAGGGTCGCGGCCTCCGCGACGATCCGCTCGCGCAGGGTGGGCGTCGTCGTCATGCCGGTCATCGTAGGCAGGCCGTGCCCGGCGACCGTGTCCGTCACGTCGACGCGGCTGCGACGAAGTCGACCTTCTCGCGCACGCCGCAGTCGGGGCAGCACCAGTCGTCGGGCACCTGGGCCCACGTGGTGCCGGCCGGGAAGCCCTGTCGCGCATCGCCGTGCGCCTCGTCGAAGACGTAGCCGCAACCAGGGCAGCGGTGCCGGCCCACCGCGTGGGCGGCACTCCCGGTCGCCGACGCGTCAGCACCGTCCGCGTCGACCACGCCCGACGCATCGCTGCCGACGCCGGGCGACGCGTCGGGCGCGTCCGGTGCGTCTGGCGCATGGGGCGCGCCGGGCGCGTCGGGTGGCGTGTAGGCGGCGAGGACACGTTCGCGTCGCGAGGGCTGGACGTTGGCGAGGCGCACGTCGCCGCCGTAGTGCGCGAGCACCCGCGGGTCCATGACGCGTCGCCACAGTGGGGGGACGAGCGCGAGGACAATCATCCCGGCGTAGCCGGTCGGCAGCACCGGCGACTCGGCGTAGTCGCGCAGCGTCTGGTAGCGCCGCGTCGGGTTGGCATGGTGGTCGCTGTGGCGTTGCAAGTGGTAGAGCAGAACGTTCGTCGCGATGTTGTTGCTGTTCCACGAGTGGCTCGGGTCGACCCGCTCGTACCGCTGCCGGCCGGGCTGGCCGACCACCTGCCGCAGCATCCCGTAGTGCTCCATGTAGTTGACGACCTCGAGCAGCGAGAGCCCGACGAACGCCTGCACGAGCAGGTAGGGCAGCACCCCGACGCCGAGCCAGGCCACGAGCGCACCCCAGAGCAGCGCCGACAGGAGCCACGCACTGACGACGTCGTTCGACCATCGCCACGGGTGCAGCCGTCGCCGGGCGAGGCGTCGCTGCTCCAGGCGCCAGGCGCTGCGCAGCGACCCGACGACGGTGCGCGGCCAGAAGGCGTAGAAGCTCTCCCCGACGCGGCTGCTCGCGGGGTCCGCGGGCGTCGCGACCCGCACGTGGTGGCCCCGGTTGTGCTCGATGTAGAAGTGCCCGTAGAAGCTCTGCGCGAGGGCGACCTTGGCGAGCCAGCGCTCGTGGCTCTCCTTCTTGTGACCCAGCTCGTGGGCGGTGTTGATGCCGATGCCGCCGACGCAGCCGATGGAGACCGCGAGGCCGACCTTGTCGAGCGTCGTCAGGCCGCCCTGAGTGATGACCCACATGGCGGCGACGAGGCCGACGTACTGGATCGGCAGGAACCAGTAGGTGATCCAGCGGTAGTACCGGTCGTTCTCGAGGGCCTCGATGAGCTCGTCGGGAGGGTTGCTGCGGTCGAGGCCGGCGACGAGGTCGATGAGCGGGACGATCCCGAGGATGACGATGGGGCCGATCCAGAACCAGACGCCCCAACCGGTGGCCGCGTGCAGGCCCAGCCCGACGAAGGCGAGCGACGGGACGACGAGCCCGATGAGCCAGAGGTGTCGTTTCGGGTCGCGCCACTGCTGGGTCGTGCCGGTCGGGACCGTTCCTGCTGCCGTCATGGGAGCCTCCGCGTCGTAGGTTTACACGACCGTAGAAGATGTAAAGCCACTTGACAAGTACGGAGCATGTGTAAAGTCGAGGGTGCAGGCGACGACCGGGCCGACGCGGCGTCGGGGGCGGCGGCTACCTTGACCCCATGACGACCGACCCGCACCCCGACCTCGCGTCGGAGGTCCGGGCCGCCCTCGTCGCGAGCGCCGACCCCGCGCGCGCCGCCGGCCAGCAGCGCTACATGAAGTCGTCGATGCCCTACTTCGGCCTGACGTCGCCGCAGCTCAAGGCCGCCCTGACCCCGCTGCTGCGCGACCCCGGTCTGGCGATGCACTCGCGCGAGCAGTGGGCCGCCACCATCGAGCAGCTCTGGACCACGGCGACGCACCGCGAGCAGTGGTACGCCGCCATCGCCCTGGCACGGCAGCGCACCTATCGCCAGTGGGTCGACAGCGATGCGATGCCCCTGTGGGAGAGACTGATCCGCGAGGGCGCCTGGTGGGACGTCGTCGACGACATCGCCACCCACCTCGTACGCGACACGCTCCTCGCGGCCCCGCAGGTCGAGGGGCTGCGGATGCGCGACTGGTCGGGCAGCGACTCGCTGTGGGTCCGGCGCGCCTCGATCATCAGCCAGGTCGGGGCCGGCGCGCGCCTCGACCAGGACCTGCTGACCGACGTCGTCGAGCCGAACCTGCAGGACCGCGACTTCTTCATCCGCAAGGCGATCGGCTGGGCGCTGCGCGACCACGCCCGCCACGACCCCGACTGGGTCCGCGCCTTCGTCGCCGACCACCCCGGCCTGTCCGGGCTGTCCCGACGCGAGGCGCTCAAGCACCTCGGAGCGCCGGCTCCGGCACCAACCCTGCCGGGCACGCCGTCATGAGCGCGGGCACGGGCACGTCCGCACCCACGGCGCACCGCCGCGAGATCCTGCGTCTCGCGGTCCCGGCCTTCCTCGCCCTCATCGCCGAGCCGCTCTTCCTGCTCGCCGACTCCGCCATCGTCGGCCACCTCGGCACGGCCCAGCTCGCCGGACTCGGCGTCGCCAGCGGTGCGCTCGTCACCGCCGCCGGCATCTTCGTCTTCCTCGCCTACGGCACGACGAGCGTCGTGGCCCGCCACCTCGGCGCGGGCGACGACCGGGCCGCGATCGGGGCCGGCATCGACGGGCTGTGGCTCTCGCTCGGACTCGGCGCCGTCACCGCGGTCGTCACCGCCGTCGCCGCCCGTCCGATCTGCGCGGCGTTCGGCGCCTCGCCCGAGGCCCTCGAGCAGGCCACGACCTACCTGCGCGTCTCGGCGCTCGGTCTGCCGGCAATGCTCGTCATCCTCGCCGTCACCGGCGTGCTGCGCGGCCTCCAGGACACCACCACCCCGCTCGTCGCGTCGGTCGCCGGCTTCGGCGCGAACATCGCCCTGAACGTCGTCTTCGTCTACGGGTTGCACTGGGGTATAGCCGGATCCGCGTGGGGCACCGTCATCGCCGAGACCGGCATGGCGGCCGGCCTCGTCGCGGTGCTGCTCGTCAAGGCGCACGCCCGCCACGCGCGCCTCCGGCCCCACCCAGCACGCGTCCTCACCGCGGCGCGCACCGGCGTCCCACTGCTCGTGCGCACGCTCGCGCTGCGCGCGACGCTCCTCGTCACGACGTGGGTCGCGGCCTCGCTGGGCGACGTGCCGCTCGCAGCCCACCAGGTGGCGATGACGGTGTGGTCCTTCCTCGCCTTCGCCCTCGACGCGCTCGCCATCGCCGCGCAGGCCATCACCGGCCGCGCTCTCGGCGCCGGTGACCGGGAGGGCGTGCGGGTCACGATGGCCACGATGGTGCGCTGGGGCGTGTGGGGCGGTCTCGCGGTCGGGCTCGTCGTCGCCGCGCTGCACGGCGTGCTGCCCGGCCTCTTCACGAACGACCCCGCAGTGCGCGAGGCCCTGGGGGCGGCGCTCGTGGTCGTCGGGCTGGGCCAGGCGGTGGCCGGTTACGTCTTCGTCCTCGACGGCGTGCTCATCGGTGCCGGCGACGGGCGCTGGCTGGCCTGGGGCATGGTCCTGACGTTCGTCGCCTACCTGCCCGTCATCCTCACGGTCCGTGCGTGGGGTCCGAGCGGCTCGCCGGTGCGCGATGTCGTCGTGCTCTGGCTCGCGTTCACCGCGTTCATGGTGATCCGTGGGGCCGGGCTGTGGTGGCGGGCCCGACGCGACGACTGGATGGTCGTCGGCGCCCGCTGACCGCCCCGCCGCCGCGTCCACCCGGTGGCCGAGCCGACAGTCCTAGCCAACTGCTACGCGCTTATCAGGGTTCTTTAAGGTGCGGGGGTCATAGTCGTTCTCGTGAGTTGCTCCTGTGCGACTCGGTGATCTCCTCCCCCTGTCGGATCACCGGGTCAAGGGCACCCGCCCCCGCTGGTCGAGTTCGGCGACGTGACCAGCGGGGGCGGGTTTTTCTTTGCCCGAGCACCCCACCCGGGCGAGCACCCACGCGTCAGCCGGCCCACTCCGCCACGGCGACGTCGGACAGCAGAGCGCTGACCTCGGCGGTCGTCGGCATCGCCGTCGAGCACTCGAGCCGCCCGGCGACGATCGCGCCCGCGACGTTCGCGAAGTGCACGACCCGCTCGAGGTCCCACCCGGCGAGGAGGCCGTGCACGAGCGCACCGCCGAACGCGTCGCCCGCGCCGAGCCCGTTGACGACCTGCACCGGGAACGGGGCGACGCGTACGGTCGCCTCCGGCGTCCGGGCGAGGACCCCACCCGGGCCGAGCTTGACGACCGCCATCTCGAGCCCGGCGTCGAGCAGTGCTGCCGCCGCCCGCTCCGGGTCGCGCTCGCCCGTGGCGACCTCGCACTCGTCGAGGTTGCCGACGGCGACGGTGACGTGCTCGAGGGCCCGCCGCACGAGCCCGGGCGCCTCGTCGGGGTGGGGCCACAGCGTCGGCCGGTGGTCGAGGTCGAGGATGGTCAGCGGACGTCGACCACGCTCTCGCCAGGCCGTGAAGTGCGCTTCACGGCTCGGTTCCTGGCTCAGTCCGGTCACGGTGGCCCAGAACACCTCGGCATCCCGGATCGCTTGCAGCGGAATCGAATCCGCCGTGATGAGCAGGTCCGGTGCAATGGGGTAGCGGTAGAACCAGATCGGGAAGTGGTCCGGCGGGAACACCTCGCAGAAGGTCACCGGGGTCGGGGGGCCTCCGGCGACGGTCTGGACGAACGCGTCGTCGACGCCGAGCTGCAGCAGCTCGCGGTGCACGTAGCGGCCGAACGCGTCGGCGGCGGTGGCGCTGACGAGTGCGCAGCGGCGTCCGTGGCGGGCCGCCGCGACGGCGACGTTCGCCGCACTGCCGCCGAGGAACTTCTCGAAGCTGCGGACCTCGTCGAGCGTCACCCCGTGCTGGAGCGGGTACAGGTCGACGCCGACGCGACCGATGGTCACGAGGTCATGACTCGCGCGGTGGGCACGCTCGCCCCGGGCCTCGTGCGACGGTCCCATGGGTCAACGCTAGACGGCTCGCGGCGGCATGGCACCCCCGACGCGGGGCCGGACCGGTGCCCGACGGACACCGGCGTCGTCATGGTCACGGAATGGTCACGGGTCTTGACCGCTGCCGCAGCGCGCCGTCATTCTCTCCGTGAGAGCGCTCTCACGGACCCGCTTCACGCAGGGAGAGCGCTCCCACACCCACACTGGGCAGAGACCGAAGGAGCTCTCCGATGACAGCCCGCACCACTCGTACCGGCACCCGCCTGACGCGTCCCCGGAACGTCGCGCTCGCCACCCTCACCGTCGGACTGCTCGCGCTCTCGGCGTGCAGCTCGAGCAGCGCCGACAACGGCCCCTCGACCCAGGCCGGCGCCGCCGGCGGCAAGGTCACCCTCACCCTCGCGACCTTCAACCAGTTCGGCTACGAGGACCTCATCCCCGAGTTCGAGAAGTCCCACCCGAACATCACCGTCACCCACAAGAAGGCCGCCACCTCGAACGAGGCCCGCGACACCTTCTTCACCCGCCTCTCCGCCGGCAGCGGCATGGCCGACGTCGAGGCGGTCGAGGTCGACTGGCTGCCCGAGATGCTCCAGTACTCCGACAAGTTCACCGACCTCAAGAGCGCCGACACCGACGGCCGCTGGCTCGACTGGAAGGCCAAGGCCGCCACCGACGCCGACGGCCACCTCATCGGCTACGGCACCGACTCCGGCCCCGAGGCCATCTGCTACCGCAGCGACCTCTTCAAGAAGGCGGGCCTGCCGAGCGACCGCGAGTCCGTCGCCAAGCTCTTCGGAACCACCTGGGACAGCTACTTCGCCGCCGGCAAGCAGTTCGCCGCCAAGTCCAAGGTGCCGTTCTTCGACAGCATCGGCGCCACCTACCAGGGCATGGTCAACCAGGTCCAGGCCGCGTACGAGAACCCCGCCGACGACACCATCACGGCCACCACCAACGCCGACGTGAAGAAGCTCTACGACCAGGTCGTCCGGGCCGGCATCACCGACGGCCTCTCCGCCAAGCTCCAGCAGTGGGGCGACGACTGGACCGCCTCGTTCCAGAAGGACGGCTTCGCCACGATGCTCTGCCCCGGCTGGATGGTCGGCGTCATCGAGGGCAACGCCAAGGGCGTCAAGGGCTGGGACGTCGCCAACACCTTCCCCGGTGGCGGCGGCAACTGGGGCGGCAGCTACCTCGTCGTGCCCAAGCAGAGCGCCCACCCCAAGGAGGCGCAGGAGCTCGCCGACTGGCTGACCGCCCCCGAGCAGCAGATCAAGGCGTTCAAGAAGGTCGGCGCCTTCCCGAGCCAGCAGGCCGCGCTCACCGACCCCGAGCTCCTCGCGTTCAAGGTCGCCTCGTTCAACAACGCCCCCACCGGGCAGATCTTCGCCGAGCGCGCCAAGGCCGTGACGGTCTCGCCGTACAAGGGCACGCACTACTTCGCCATCAACGACGCCATGCAGCAGGCCCTCACCCGCGTCGAGCAGGGCACCGCGCCGCAGGAGTCCTGGGACAAGTGGGTGGCCGACGTCAAGGCCCTCGGCTGACCGCCCCACGCTGAGCCGTGGGCGGCCCGGTGCCACCGCCGGCACCGGGCCGCCCACCCCGACGAGCGGACCACCGCATGAGCATCCACTCCCCCTCCCAGTCCCCCTCCCAATCCCCCTCGCAGGCAGACTCCCGGGCAACCATTGAAGCGACGAGCACGCCCGGCACCGACGCACCCGCGCCGGCCCACCGCTCCCCCATCTCCCCGCGGGCCGGATGGCGCCGGCGCCTGACGAAGGTCGACGAGAAGGCCTCGCCGTACGCCTACGTCAGCCCGTTCTTCATCCTCTTCGGCGTCGTGGGGCTCTTCCCGCTGCTCTACACGGCCTACGTCTCGACGCACAAGTGGAGCCTCATCGGCGGCCAGGGCGACTTCGTCGGCCTCAAGAACTACGCCGACGTCCTGGCCCAGCCCTACTTCTGGAACGCGCTGAAGAACACCATCAGCATCTTCCTGCTCTCGAGCGTGCCCCAGGTCATCGCGGCCCTGCTCATCGCCGCGGCCCTCGACAGCGGCCTGCGCGCCCGCACCTTCTGGCGCATGGGCGTGCTGCTCCCCTACGTCGTGGCCCCGGTCGCCGTCGCTCTCATCTTCAGCGACCTCTTCGGTGACAAGTTCGGCCTCGTCAACCACCTGCTCGGCCTCGTCAGCATCGACCCCGTCCAGTGGCACAAGGACGTGCTGCCGAGCCACGTGGCCATCGCGACGATGGTCGACTTCCGCTGGACCGGCTACAACGCCCTGATCTTCCTCGCCGCGATGCAGGCCATCCCGCGCGACTACTACGAGGCCGCGATGATCGACGGCGCCGGACGCGTCCGCACCTTCTTCTCGATCACGATCCCGCAGCTGCGCGCGACGATCATCTTCGTCGTCATCACCTCCACGATCGGCGGCCTGCAGATCTTCGACGAGCCGCGGATGTACGACCAGTACGGCCTCGGCGGTGCCGACCGGCAGTGGCAGACGCTGACGCTCTACCTCTACCAGCTCGGGTGGACGCAGAAGAACTTCGGCCGGGCCGCCGCCGTGGCCTGGATGCTCTTCCTCGTCGTCGTCCTCTTCGCGCTGCTCAACTTCCTCGTCACCCGACGGATCGCCTCGAAGGGGCAGCGATGACCACCGCGACGAACCCAGCGACCCACGCAGGGACCCACAATCCGGGCCACCCCCGACGCGCCGGCCGCGGCGGCCGCCTCGTCCGCCGCACGCAGGCCAGCCCCACGGCGTACACCTTCCTCGTCGTCGTGCTGCTCGGGTCAGGGTTCCCGCTCTGGTGGTCCTTCGTCATCGGCAGCAAGGACTCCGCGGCGATCGTCCAGGACCCCTACTCCCTCGTGCCCGGCGGGCACTTCCTGCAGAACGCGAGCACCGTCGTCACGACGATCCCGTTCTGGAAGGCCCTCGGCAACAGCATCCTCGTCAGCACGACGGTCGCCGCGCTCGTCATGCTCTTCTCGGCCCTGGCCGGCTTCGCCTTCGCCAAGCTGCGTTTCCGCGGGCGGGGCGGACTGCTGGTGTTCGTCATCGCGACCATGGCCGTGCCGACCCAGCTCGGGATCGTGCCCCTCTTCATCGTCATGAGCACGCTCGGCTGGATCGGGAGCCTGTGGGCCGTCATCCTGCCGAGCGCCGTCAGCGCCTTCGGCGTCTTCTGGATGACCCAGTACCTGCAGGAGGCCCTGCCCGACGAGCTCATCGAGGCCGCCCGCGTCGACGGCGCCTCGACGCTGCGGACCTTCTGGTCGGTCGCCCTGCCCGCCGCCCGCCCCGGCGCCGCGATGCTCGGCCTGTTCACCTTCATCGCCACGTGGACCAACTTCTTCTGGCCGTTCATCATCCTCGACCCGGGCAACCCGACCTTGCCCGTCGCCCTCCAGCAGCTGCAGGCCGCCTACTTCGTCGACTACTCGCTCGTCCTGGCCGGCGTCGTGCTCATGGCCCTGCCCCTCATCGTCCTGTTCGTCTTCGCCGGCAAGCAGCTCGTGTCCGGCATCATGCAAGGAGCAGTCAAGGGATGAACGTCCCCACCACCACGACCACGCCCGTCGCCGCATCCGGGGCCGACACCCACCGGTCCACGACCGCCGATCTCACTGCGCCCCAAGGGCGCCCGGTCCCGGCCGGCTTCGTCATCGGCGCCGCCACGGCGGCCTACCAGATCGAGGGCGCCCGGAACGAGGACGGCCGGCTCGACTCGATCTGGGACACCTTCTCGCACACACCCGGCGCCGTCGTCGACGGCGACACCGGCGACGTCGCATGCGAGCACTACCACCGGTTCGGCGAGGACGTGGCCCTGATGCGACGCCTGGGGCTGCAGTCCTACCGCTTCTCGACGTCGTGGTCGCGGATCGTGCCCGACGGGCGCACCGTCAACGCGTCGGGGCTCGACTTCTACGAGCGGCTCGTCGACAAGCTGCTGGAGGCCGGCATCGCGCCATGGCTGACCCTCTATCACTGGGACCTCCCCCAGGCCCTCGAGGACCGCGGCGGCTGGACGGCGCGTGACACGACCGAGCGGTTCGTCGAGTACGCGGGTGTCGTGCACGACCGCCTCGGCGACCGCGTCCGCACGTGGACGACGCTCAACGAGCCGTGGTGCGCCGCCTTCCTCGGCTACACCGCGGGCATGCACGCACCGGGCCGCACCTCGGTCGCCGACGGCCTCGCCGCCGCCCACCACCTGCTCCTCGGTCACGGACGCGTCGTGGAGGAGCTGCGCGCGCGCGACGCGTCCCTCGAGCTCGGGCTGACCCTGAACTTCACGGTCGCCGACCCGCTCGACCCCGCCGACCCCCGCGACGTCGACGCCGCCCGACGCGTCGACGCCCAGATGAACCGCATCTTCCTCGATCCCGTCTTCCGGGGCGCCTACCCGGCCGACCTGCTCGAGGACGTCCGCGGACTGGGACTGACCGACCACGTCATGGACGGCGACCTCGAGGTCATCTCGACCCCGATCGACGTGCTCGGCGTCAACTACTACACCGGTGAGGCCATCGCCCACTGGCGGCCGGAGGTCGCCCTCGACGACAACGTCAACGGCGGCCGCGCCACCCGCTCGCCGTTCCCTGCCGCGGACTCCTCCTTCCGCCACCCGCGCGGCCTGCCCGTCACCGCCATGGACTGGGAGATCCAGCCCGAGGGCCTGACGCGCCTGCTGCACCGGCTGCACGACGAGTACACGGGCCCGGCCGGCGTCCCCCTGCACGTCACCGAGAACGGCGCCGCCTTCGACGACGTGCCCGACGCCGACGGTTTCGTCGACGACGCCGACCGCGTCGCGTACGTGCGCGCCCACCTCGGGGCGGTGCTCGACGCCGCGGAGGCCGGCGTCCCGGTTCGCGGCTACTTCTATTGGTCGCTGCTCGACAACTTCGAGTGGGCGTGGGGGTACGCCAAGCGCTTCGGTATCGTCCGAGTCGACTACGACACCCAGGTGCGGACGCCGAAGGCCAGCGCCCTCGACCTCGCCCGGATCATCGCGACCCGGGTGCTGCCGACCGGCCGCCCGTCCACCGATGCCACCGGGTCTGCAGGCGCCACGGAGGATGCCGGGACCGACGCAAGAGCAGGAGAGCGCGAGGCATGACCCAGGGCACGCCGGCCACGACGCCGACCGCCGACGCGGACGCCGCATCCGGGCGCCCGACGCTCGAGGCGGTCGCGCGCGTCGCCGGCGTGTCCCGGGC
>JAEXXY010000508.1 GCA_023451855.1 Actinomycetes bacterium | reverse complement strand
CGTGGATCGCGGACGCCTTGCGTGCCGGCTGCAGGGCGCCGGTCGTCGCGAGGACGACGGCCGCGCACACCGCGAACGACGCGGCGTCGACGAAGAGGGCTCCGACGGCCCCGAGGAGGCCGACGAGGACACCGGCGAGGGCGGCCCCCGCCATGGAGGCCGTTCGCTCGATCGCACCGTGCAGCCCGGTGACTCGCTCGAGCGGCGCGGCGGCCACCGACGCGACGCTCGGGACCATCGCGCTCTTGGCGCCGTCGCCGGGCCCACGCAGGGCGCCCGCCACCCCGACGAGCACGAGCAGGACCGGCAGGCCGAGCCGACCGGACAGGTGCAGCAGCGGGATCGCCGCGACGGTCAGGGCCGAGGCGGCGTCGCACCAGACGGCGACCTTTCGTGCGCCGAGACGGTCGGTGAACGGCCCGCCCAGGACCTTGAAGAGCACGAGCGGCGCCAGCTCGACCGCCGCGACGAGACCGGTCTGGGTGAGCGACCCCGTCGTCGTCAGGACGAACCACGGCAGGGCGATCATCGAGATCCGCGTGCCGACGAGCGAGACCGCCTCGGCGGTGAGCAGCCCGTAGAGCGGCGTGCGGGTCATCGCGCGTCTCCTCTGACGAGGTCCTCGCCGGCATCGGGGTTGAGATAGGCGTTGACGTTGACGGTGTACGGCAGCGCGTCCGGGGTGTCCGCGGCGTCCTCGGCGAACTCCTGCACCAGCGTCACCATCGCGTCGCGCAGCCGGCCGGCTCGGTCGGGCGTCAGGCGCAGCACCCAGTCGCTGAAGGTGCCGGCCGCCCGCCACGGCTCGGGCAGCTGCCGCTGCTGGGCGACTGCTCGCTGAAGCAGCGCTGCGTGCGTCGTGGCCACGGCCTGCAGGTAGGCGTCGCGGGCGTCGAGGTCGCCCTGGCCGACGCCCGTCTCGTCGCGTGGTGTGCGAGTCGACGTGTGCACCGCGCGCCACCAGCGCTCACGGCCGTTGCCGCGCTCGGCGTCCTCCTCGATGAAGCCGTGCCGGGCCAGCTGACGCAGGTGGTAGGACGTCGCCCCCGTGTTGAGGTCGAGCCGGCGGCCGAGGCCGGACGCGGTGTCCGGCCCGTCGACGCGGAGCATGCCGAGCATCCGGAGGCGGACGGGGTGCGCGAGCGCGCGCAGGGCCTCGGGCCCCGGCGTGACGAACGGTTCGCTCATAGGGCGAGCGTAGACCACAAAGAAGTCTTTGCAAAGGGTTCTCTGCGATCAATGTGTCCGGTTCCTCCGGAGTCGTCCCACGAGTTTCGACCGGTCTCGGGGATCACCCGGCGCGTCCCCGGTCGAGGTCCGGAGGCGGTTCGTACCGTCGAGAAGATGGACCGCCGCACGTTCCTGGCCTCCCTCGCCGCAGCCGTCGCCACCGGCCTTGCCGGCTGCGGCACCGAACCGTCGCCGGGGGCCGACCCTTCACCGACCGGCACCGCGACCCTCTTCAGCGCCCCGACGGGGCTGCGGAAGGTCCCGCTGCCGCACGGGACGCTGTTCGAGCTGCCCGACCGGGGACGCACCGTCGCGCTGACCATCGACGACGGCACCAGCTCCGCGGTCATCGAGGGCTACGCGACGCTGGCTCGCGACACCGGCCTGCGGCTCACGTTCTTCTGCAACGGCGTCAACTCCGGGTGGACCACCCACGCCGACCTGCTGCGCCCGCTCCACGACGACAACCAGATCTTCCTCGCCAACCACACGTGGTCGCACCCGAACCTGCTGCGCCTGTCCCCGGCCCGGGTCGCCCGGCAGGTCCGGCGCAACGAGGCCTTCCTCAAGAACACGTACGGCACGCTCGGACGGCCCTTCATGCGTCCGCCGTTCGGCGCCCATGACGAGGCCCTCGACGCCCAGCTCGCCGACCTCGGTTACCCCGCGATGACGATGTGGCTGGGGGATCTCGGGGACTCCTCGGTCGTGTCGCCGCGGACGATCGTCGCCAACGCGAAGGAGTGGCTGCTGCCGGGCCACATCGTCATCGGGCACGCCAACCACCGGCCGGTCACCAAGGTGTACGGCCAGCTCGTCGAGATCATCCGCGCCCGGTCCCTGCAGCCGGTGCACCTCGGCGACATCTTCGAGGTCTGAGCCGGGCGCGTCGGTGGCCGGCTCGGTGCCGGCTCCCCGGGTGCGCCGGAGACTGCCTCAGCCCTGCCCCCTCTCCTGCCTTTCGCTGGGGCCGTTGCCGTGGCGCGCCTTCCGACCGAGGCGGGCGCGGACCGCGAACCGGGCGCAGCCGATGACGACCAGCCCGCCCAGGACCGTGGGCCACGTCAGCTGCTCGTGCAGGACCAGCGCCGCCCACAGGATGCTCAGGACCGGCTGCACCAGCTGCACCTGGCTGACCTGGGCCATCGGCCCGATGGCCAGTCCTCGGTACCAGGCGAAGAAGCCGAGGTACATCGACACGACGCACAGGTAGGCGAACGCGAGCCACTGCACCGGCGTCGCGACCGGGGCCTCGTCGAGGACCGAGACGACGGTCAGGACGACCATCAGCGGCGCCGACAGCACCAGGGCCCAGGACACGGTCTGCCAGGCGCCGAGCTCACGCGCAAGCAGCCCGCCCTCGGCGTACCCGACCGCGGCCGCGACCACGGCCCCGAAGAGCAGCACGTCCGAGCCGTGCAGCCCGCCCAGGCCGCCGTCCTGCAGCGCCGCGAACGCCACGACGGCCACGGCACCGAGGGCGGTGAACGCCCAGAACGAGCGCGGCACGCGCTCCTTGCCGCGCAGCACCGCCATCACTGCGGTCGCCGCCGGCAGCAGCCCGATGACGACGGCGC